>JAWLDL010000206.1:0-4785 GCA_041686675.1 Spirochaetia bacterium
GTTTCGCCCCGGGTCCCAGGTTGCTCCGGCGCTCACCCCGGCCGCGGTCGTACTGCCCCGTGCCCAGGCGAAGGCGTCGACGAATCCCGCCTCCTCGAGGGCGGCGATCTCCTCGGAGCCCGGAAGCGCGTTGAGCGTGCCGGTGAGGATGACAGGCGCGTCTCCGGCCACCTCGTTTATGGTGACGATCGTGCGGCGTGCCTCCTCGAGGCGCCGCTCCTTGCCCCGCACCGCCCGATCCATGCGGTCGATGAGCTCCTCTGAGGCGAGCTCACCGTCCCCATAGGCCTCGATGAGCTCCACCATGTCATCGCGCGTCGCGAACGGGCTCGCGAACCACCGGGTGTGGAACACGTAAACGCTGCGACCCTCGACTACGAGCTCTACGCCGAGCACCTGCGTGGTTTCGCCGGTCTGAAGCGACACCGTGCGCCCCACGTAACCTCCGGCGAGCGTCCGGCGCGCCGCAAAGCTCGGCAGCGCCGCCTCCCGGGCCAGAATAATGTCGCCCTCGCGGAGGTTTGTCGGCAACCCGACCGGACCGATTCGCACCCCGCCCTCGGCCATGTGAGAAACCGCGGACATCCCGAGCGCCTCGGAAAAGCTCGCGGCCATGCCGTCCACTGGGTTTGCCTCACCGAGGGTGACGATATCGGGTTCGAGCGCCGCGATCCCGTCGGCGAGGCGCCTGAGGCGGAACTCTCGTGCCGCCGGCTCTTCATAGGATCCGCGAGAGAAAAAGCCGTCGGCTTCGAGGCCGCTCCAGGCGTTCACGGTGACTACGGAGAGTGGGCCTGAGACGGACAGCCCGGGGTCGGGGACGCTAGCGTCGGCCGTAGCGCCCGGGGTGGCGGCTGTGTCGTCAGAGCTCGTAGTGTCCTGGGAGGCGACGGGAAGAGCGAGCAGAAACGCGAGCGCGAGGCTCGAAACGATCCGGCGCATGGTGCGGCAGACCCCCTGATCGGAGCGGTTGCCCCGTAGTATAGTCCAATCGAAAGGGGAGGGCAAAGACCATGATCGAGCTTGCAGTGTTCCTCGGAAACCCCGGATCACGCTACGAACGCACCCGCCACAACATCGCCATGCGGATGGCCGAGGCCTTCGCACAGCGTCGGGGCGAACAGTTCCAGCAGAAGTTCCAGGGACGGCTTGCGACGATCCGCGGGGGCGCCGCAGGAGCCGGGCCGGCGGCGGCCGGTCCACCGGGCAAGGCCGGAAACCCCGGCGCGCCCGGCAAACTCCTCGTGCTGCTGCCGGAGACCTACATGAACCGCTCCGGCGAAAGCGCCGGCGCCTGCGCCCGCTATCACTCGATCGGCCCACGCAATGTCCTCGTCGCCCACGACGAGGTCGAGCTCCCCTTCGGCACCCTCGAGCTCCGCCGCGGCGGCGGGCTCGCCGGGCATAACGGGCTGCGCTCGGTTGCCCAGCACCTCTCGAGCAAGGACTTCGCCCGGCTTCGCATCGGCATCGGGCGCCCCCGCCACGGGGATGTCTCATCACATGTGCTCGGCAACTTCTCGCCCGACGAGGAGGCGCGCCTCGAGGAGCTCGAGCGCGGAGTCGAGGAGATCATCGAACGGTTGACCGTAGAGAGCTTCGAAACGGTCGCCAAAGAGGTGGGACGGCGCGTGGTGTTTGAGTACTGAAGGACGAGGCGGAGATTGTGAGGGGGATCGCAGCTCCTGCGGCGGCGCGCGTTCAGCCCTCGCCGCCGCTCGGCTCTTGCCTGCGTTTCCGGTGCGCTCACTGCGCGTCGGGCGCCGTTACCCGCCAGGCCGACTCCCACGCCTCGCGCTCTGCGTCCCACCGGAAGGCCTGTCCGCCGTCTTTCGGGATGGCGAAGAACCCGGCGGCCCCGCCGTCCCCGCCGTCGCCGCCGGTCCGGTCATCACCACCCTCACCGGCGTCGGTATCATCGCCATCGTTGGGTCGGAGGTAAGCGTAGCGGTCGTCTTCGCGGTATTCGGAGAACAGCGTTCGCTCGCCATCGGCCTCGCGCACCCAGGAGCCGTCCTCCAGGCGCACGAACACGCCGCCGGGATAGCGGTAGGCCGTGCCCTCGGCGCTGGCGCCAGCGGAGCCCGCGCCCGCGGCGCCGGCATCCGTGGCGCCCGCGGTGGCGCCGGGGCGGTCGGCGTCGGCAGTGGCGCCCGGGCCCGCTTCGGCGAGAAGCTCGGCGAGGGGTCGCTGGTAGCGGTCGAGCTCCGCGCGCAGCTCACGGATGGAGTCAGGCGCATGGAAGGCGCCGAGACGGCGGCCGGATGGGTGGAATACTACGAAAGAGGGGTATCCGGGAAACTCGAAGCGGGCGTGCTCAGGATCCCGGTCGGTGAGCCGTACGGCGACGAACTCCTTACGCAGGATGTCGCCCACGAGGTCGTCGGAGAGGACTTCGGCCTCGAAGCGCTCGCAGGGCTCGCACCAGCCAGGCGCGGTTATGAAAAGCACGAGGGGTCGCTCACTCTCGCCCGCGGCGGCGAGGCCTTCATCGTAGGAATCGAGCCAGACCTGGGCGGAGGCGGCCGCCGGCGCGAGCACGTGCGCGACGAGAACGAGGATCAGGGTCGCGATGGGCGCGGAGAAGCGGTGTGTGCGGTGCATAGTCCCTCAGCTAGGTATATCGATCGATTCGGGACGGGAATTGACGGATTACTCCTCGGCGGAGAGCGGCGTGCGTCCGCGCAGGGAGCGGGCGATGGTCAGGCGGTCCGCATACTCGATGTCACCACCGACGGGAAGCCCGAGGGCGAGGCGGGAGGTCTTCACCCCGCGCTTTTCGAGCATGCGAACGAGGTACAGCGCGGTCGTGTCGCCCTCCACCGTGGGGTTGGTAGCGAGAATCACCTCCTGCACTCCTTCTTCGTGCAGGCGCCCCACGAGGGTCGAAATCGAAAGGTCCTCCGGACCCACGCCGTCTATGGGAGAAATCACTCCGCCGAGCACGTGATAGAGACCGCGGTACTCGCGCGAGGCCTCGAGAACGGCGACGTCCTGTGGCTGCTCGACCACGCAGATCGTTGAACGGTCGCGGGAGGGGTCGGTGCATATATCGCAGGGGTCGTGCTCTGTATAGTTTCCGCAGACCGAGCATCGGCGGATGCGGCTCTTGAGCTCCCGAATTTCGGTGGCAAGCCGCTCGTTGTAGGCGGAGTCCGCCTGCAGCAGATAGTAGGCGATGCGCACCGCGCTTTTCTTGCCGATGCCGGGGAGACGGGATAGGGCCTCGGTGAGGCTATCCAGTATGGTCACCTCAGCCCCCGAACATCCCCGGAGGAAGGTCCATGCCGCCGGTGAATGAAGACATCTCCTCGCGGATCTTCTCTTTCACGTTGGCGGTGGCGTTGGTAAAGGCGGCAAGCATGAGGTCCTGCAGCATCTCGATATCGTCGGGGTCGACCGCCTCCGGTGAGATCTGCACGGAGGTGACCTGGAACTCTCCGGTCATCTCGACGCGCACCATGTCACCGCCGGCGGTGCCTGTTGCGCGGACTTCTTTGAGACGTTCCTGGGCTTCGCCCAGCTTGGATTGGATATTCTGGAAATTTTTTAGAATGTCCATGGGATTCATTGAACTCATTGTCCTTCTACCACCTCACCGCGGAACACATGTTTAACGAGCTCTACCCGTTCATCCCGCGAGTTTTGTTCGTGTGCGCCTCGACTCTCTACGACGACCACGTCGAGGGCAAGCTCCTCATCGGTGATCTCCTCGCAGACCGAGCGTACGTAGTCGCGCTCCTGCTCAATAGCCGTAGCCGGGTACTGGTTCTCGAAGAGCACCCGTATCGACCCGCCGCCGATCTCCCAGCGCACCGCCTTTTCGAGGTTGGAGGCGAGCGTCGGCTTGTGATCCCGCACCTCGCCGACGATCCGCTCGGCGGTACCCGCATCGAGGGGCTCGTAGGTCTCGCGCGGCGCGGCTGCCTCGCTCGCCGGCTCCGAGGGCCCCGACGGGCCCGCCGACTCTGCTGCGGTAGCCGCCGATGCGGCAGGAGGCGGCGGCGCCGATGCTATTTCACGCCGGAGCTCCTTCACCCGCTCGAGGAGCTCGCGTGAGGTCATGAACGAGGAGAGCGAGGCGAGCCGCGTCATGGCAAGCTCAACCTCGAAGCGCTGGTTGAGCGAGTACCGCACCGAGCGGTAGAGCTCGAGAAGCAGCTCGAGCGCCCGCTGCAGCTGCGTGTCGGTGAACCCATCAACCTGCTCCTTCGGAAAGCGGGAGGCTGCAAAGCCGAGAATCGACTCGCGCGTGACCCCCTGCTTCACAAACAGCAGGCTGCGGAAATACTCGGCAAGCTCCATGATGAACTGCTCGACCGAGACACCGGAATCGAGAACCTCACCGGCCTGCTCGAGCGCGGCCGCCGCGTCGCCGGCGGCGAAGCTCGTCACCAGCCGCGAGAGCTGCTCGAGGCCGCCCACGCCGAGGGTCGCCTTGAGCTTGTCGAAGGTGAGCGATCCGTCGGAGAAGGAGATCACCTGGTCGAGAAGCGTGTAGGCGTCGCGAAGGGACCCGCGAGCCTCCTTGGCAATCCAGAACAGCGCCTCCTCCTCGGCGGCCACGCCGGCCTCCTCGCAGGCGGCGGTCAGCTGCTCCCTGATGAGGTCCACCGGAATGAGGCGGAAGCTGAACTGCTGACAGCGGGAGCGGATGGTCGCCGGAACCTTCTGAATCTCCGTCGTGGCGAAGATGAAGACGATGTAGGGCGGCGGCTCTTCGATGGTCTTCAACAGCGCGTTGAAGGCGCTGTTGGAGAGCATGTGAACTTCGTCGATGATATA
>JAWLDL010000207.1:0-4764 GCA_041686675.1 Spirochaetia bacterium
CCCCGATCACTATCACATCAAAGGTCTTCGTGTTGCTGTTGCTCACGTAGTTGATCTCCTCTCTGTCGGCTCGCGGCTGCGGGGCCGCGGCTGCCGGCGCCCGCCTCGCGGCGTTTTAGATGTCGAGCAGCATCTTGCGGGGGTCCTCGATGAGCCCCTTGATCTTCCCCAGAAACAGCACCGCCTCGCGCCCGTCTATGATCCGGTGGTCGTAGGTGAGCGCGAGATACATCATGGGTCGAATCACGACCTCGCCGTTCACGGCGACGGGGCGCTGCTGGATGGAGTGCATTCCGAGCACCGCGGTCTGCGGCGGGTTCGGAATGGGCGTGGAAAGCATGGAGCCGAAGACGCCGCCGTTTGAAATCGTGAAGGTCCCGCCGCCGAGCTCATCGGGCATGATCTTGCGATCCTGGGCGCGCTGGATGAAATCGAGTATCTGCTGCTCGATCTCAGCAAAGCTCTTCGCCTCGGCATCTCGAAGGACCGGAACGATGAGGCCGCGCTCGCTCGAGAGTGCAACGCCGATATTGTAGTAATCGTTGTAGACGATTTCCTCGCCGTCGACGAATGCGTTGACCTCGGGGAACTCCGCGAGTGCGGCGCATGCGGCCTTCACGAAGAACGACATGAACCCGAGCTTCACGCCGTACTTCTGCTCGAACTCATCGCGGTAGCTCTTTCGAAGTGAGGAGACCGGGCTCATGTCCACCTCGTTGAAGGTGGTGAGGTGCGCCGCGTTCTGCTTGGATGCGACCATGTTCTCGGCGATGCGCTTTCGGAGCGTGCTCATCTTCACACGACGTTGCCGCTCGTTCGAGGGTACCGCGGGGGCCGCTTTGCGCTCGGGCGCCGGTTTGGGCTGCTTCGCGGGCGCCGCCTCCCGGCCTGCTGTCCCGGCCTCGACGGCCTTGAGTGCATCCTCCTTCAGAATGCGCCCGCCCTTGCCGCTCCCGGATATCGCGGAGACATCGAGGTTATTCTCGGTGACGATGCGCCGCACGGCCGGAGAGAGGCCGTCGAGATCGGCCTCGCTCGGGCCCCCGGCGGTTTTCGCGCCGGCGGCCTCCGCGCCGGCAGTGTTCGCCGGGGCGGTGTCCGCCGGGGGAGCCTCGGTGTCCGTCCCGGCGGCGGTGCTCGCGCTCCCGCCGCCGCCCGCGGTGCCCTCTGAATCGACGACGCCGACGGTCTGGCCGACCTGCACTTCGGTATCCTCGGCAACCTGAATCGAGAGCACCCCGTCGGCGGGTGCCGGAACGGCCAGCGTGGCCTTGTCGGTCTCGAGCTCGAAGAGCTCGTCACCCTCGGAGACCGTCTCACCGTCCTCCTTGAGCCAGCTCGCGAGTATACCGCTTGAGACCGACTCGCCTACCTCCGGGACTACTACATCACTCTTCATCATCCGTCCTCGTTAATCATTCTGCTCGGTTTCGGCAAACGCCTCGTCGAGGAGGCGCTTGAGCTCGTCAACATGCTCCGCATGGGAGCCCGTCGCGGGACTCGCGCTGCGCGGTCGGCCGGCATATGTCAGCCTGCGACCGGTATCGGAGAGAATGTCCCCGATGGGTCCGCGGACGAAGCTGAACGCTCCGCGGTTTTCCGGTTCTTCCTGGCACCACACTACCTCATCGGCGCCGTCATAGCGGGATATGATCTCCCGGATATCATGCTCGGGGAAGGGGTAGAGCTGTTCGATGCGCACGATGGCAACATCGGTTCGCCCGCGCTCCTGTCTGCGCGCGTCGAGGTCGTAGTAGACCTTGCCGGAGCAGAGTATGAGCCGTTTCACCTCGCCGGCTCCGCCGCCCGCGTCATCGAGGACGTGGCGGAATGTACCGGCGGCGAGATCCTCGAGCGTCGAGACACAGGCTTTGTGCCTGAGAAGGCTCTTGGGGCTCATGACGATCAGGGGCTTGCGGTAGGCCGCATGGATCTGATTGCGCAGGGCGTGGAAGTACTGCGCCGGCGTGGTGAGATTCACCACCTGAAGATTCTCCTCGGCCGAGAGCTGGAGGAAGCGCTCGAGGTGGGCGCTGGAGTGCTCCGGGCCCTGTCCGGCATAGCCGTGGGGGAGAAGCATCACGAGGCCGCTCGAGCGAAACCACTTCGACTCACCGGCGGCGATGAATTGATCTATGATGACCTGTGCGCCGTTCACGAAATCGCCGAACTGCGCCTCCCACAGGACGAGGCAGTTCGGCTGCGCGAGAGAATAGCCGTAATCAAAGCCGAGTACGGCGAATTCAGAAAGCGGGCTGTCATAGACGGAGAACGCACCCTGGTCCTCCTCGATGTGCTGGAGGGGAACGTAGGTGGTCGGCACCTCGGTCTCCGCGTCCCACCACACCGCGTGGCGCTGGCTGAAGGTGCCGCGGCCGGAGTCTTCCCCGCTGAGGCGGACGCGGTGCCCCTCCAGGAGTAACGAGCCGAACGCCATCGACTCGGCCAGCGCCCAGTCGAAGTCTCGTCCGCTCTCGACGCGCTCGCGACGGTCTTTCACGAAGCGTTTCAGCTTTGGGTGCACGTGAAAGCCTTCCGGGATGGTGGTGAGCACCTTGCCGATCTTCTTCAGGCGGTCCTCCGCCACGCGCGTTTCGGCGGGTTCGAAGGTGTACTCGCGGTTGATGTCCGCCCACTCGCCCCGCTCGAATGCGTCGTCGAGATGGGGCTCGTATCCCTGCTTGGCCTTCTCGAGCTCGTTCTTCAGCGCCGTCTTGTACTGCTCGCGGAACGCGTCCTGATTTTCCTTCGGCATCACCCCGTTCTCGGCCACCTTCTTGCCGTGAATGGTGGTCACACTCTCGTGGTTCTTGATGATGCCGTACATGATGGGATGGGTGAACGAGGGCTCGTCGGCCTCGTTATGCCCGAGGCGCCGGTAGCAGAGAATATCCACCACCGCATCGTAGCCGAACTTCTGCCGGTATCGCAGAGCAAGGTCGATGGCATGCAGGACCGCCTCGATGTCATCCCCGTTGGCGTGGAGAATGGGAACGGGCATGGCTTTCGCGATGTCGGTTGCAAAGAACGTCGAGCGAGCATCGCGCGAGGCGGTGGTGAAGCCGATCTGATTGTTGAGGATGATGTGCACGGTGCCGCCCGTGCGATAGCCCTTGAGCTGGGAGAGATTGAGCGTTTCGGCCACGACCCCCTGTCCGGAGAATGCCGCATCACCGTGGATGAGGATGGGCATGACCTTCTTCCGGTTGCGGTCACCGCGGCGGCGCTGGATGCCGCGGGTCTTGCCCTCTACCACAGGGTCCACCGACTCGAGATGGCTCGGATTGGCAACCAGGCTCACATGCACGGTGCGACCGTTCTCCGCATCCACGTCGGTGCTGTGCCCGAGGTGATACTTCACGTCACCGCTGCCGCCGTAGGTGTGGGGCATGTAGTTCTCGGTGAAGTGGCTGAACGTTTCGGCCGGCTGTTTGCGCATCACGTTGGTGAGCACGTTGAGACGGCCGCGGTGCGCCATCCCGAGCACGAGCTCCTGTACGCCATGCTCCGGGGCCGCCTCGACGATATATCGCAGTGCCGGTATCAGGGCCTCACCACCCTCGAGGGAGAATCGTTTCTGCCCGATGAAGTTCGAATGGATGAACCGCTCGAGCTCCTCGGCCTTTATGAGGTCCTTCTGGAACCTGGTGCGTCGCTCGCGGTCCCATTTGGGCTGCCGCGCGGGACTCTCGAGGTGCTCGATGAGCCATCGCCGCATGGGTTTGTTCTGGATATGGAGAATCTCCGCGCCGAGGCTGCCGCAGTAGGTCCGGCGAAGCATCCTCAGCAGCTGCCGCAGGGGCGCGCGCTTGGGCTCGAAGTAGCGCCCGGTGTATACCTCCTCGTCGAGGTCATCCTCCGACAACCCGAAGGACTGGAGGGTGAGCGACTCGTAGTTGCCCTCCATGGTGATGTACATGTATTTGAGCTCGGGGGTGGTGTAGTTCTCGAGCGGGTTGAGGTGGGCGTAGATGTAGCCGACATCCCGGTATGCCCAGATGAGGCTGTCGACGCGGCTCTGGCGATAGACCGCGGCATCGGGCATGGCCTCGCCGGGCGCCGCGGCCTCGGCGGGCGCTTCCCCCGGGGCCGCTGTGGCCGTCGTGAGCGCGCCTGCCGCGTGTCCGTTTCCCCCGCCCGCGGCCGGATGGGTGGGCGGAATCGGGCCCGGGTAGGGGCCGCCGTTTCCGCTCTCCTCTGCCAGTGACGCGAAATAGCTGCGCCATTCTTCGGGGACGCTCTGCGGGTCCTCGAGCCAGCTCCAGAAGAGCCCCTCGAGGAACTCCGCACTCGATAAATCAAGCATGCTCCGATCCAAAGTCACTTACCCCCTTGCGATCGGTGACATAATAACACAGGAATGGGATGAGCTTCAGCGGCGCGCCCCGATCAGCCGAGGCGCGCTTTGAGAAGACCGGGAATCTCATCCGGTTTATCGGCCACCGGCACACCGGCATCCTCGAATGCCTGCACCTTCGCCGCGGGAGTTCCCTTGCCACCGGAGATGATGGCCCCGGCGTGGCCCATGCGCTTGCCCGGAGGTGCGGTCCGGCCGGAGATGAAGGCCACGACCGGCTTGGACATGTGCTGCTTGATGTAGTCGGCAGCCGCTTCCTCATCCTCGCCGCCGATCTCGCCGATCACCACCACACCGGCGGTATCCGGGTCCTTCTCGAAGAGCTCGAGCATGTCGATGAAGTTCGAGCCGACGATGGGATCACCGCCGATGCCGACACAGGTCGACTGCCCCATGTCGTTGGTGGT
>JAWLDL010000208.1:0-4760 GCA_041686675.1 Spirochaetia bacterium
GGCCTGCGCCCCGGCCGGCTCGTCTTACGCGTCGCCCGCATCGCCTGTCCTCCGCTGCGCCGAGATCATCCGGTAGAGCAGCCGGCGCGGGAGATGTCGGGCCACGAGGGCCAGGACACGGTTTGCCGCGCCCGGCACGCAGATCACCCGGGGCGCCGCCGGGGTCGGCGTTCGGCCGGGCTGTCCCCGCCGCCGCGGTACCTGAATGCGGCGCCGCCGGCCCGCGGCCCCGCCCGCGCGTCCCCGCTCGATCTCAGTGAGAGAGGTGCGTACGACGTCCTCGGGGTCCATCCAGCGGATGAGCCCCCGGTTTCGCCGGTCGAGATCCCCGTACTGAGGGCCGCGGTGGAAGTCCGTGCGGGTGAAGCCCGGAAGCAGCGCCTGACAGCGGATCCCGTACGGGGCGAGCTCGAGCGCAATGGACTCCGAGAAGCTCACCATCCAGGCTTTGGTCGAGGCATATACGGCGCCTCGCGGAAGGGGCAGATATGATGCGAGAGATGACACGTTGATGATTCTACCACGGCCGCGTGACTTCATCTGCGGAACGACCGCGTGGGTCAGGCGAAGAGCCGTCTCGATATGGACGGTCACCATGCCCGCCTCGGCGGCGATGTCGTCCTCGTGGAAGGCGCTGCTTCGGCCGAAGCCGGCGTTGTTGATGAGGACGGTGACCGCATCCAGCGCCTTCACTTCCGCCACGAGGGCGAGCATCGCCTCACGGTCTGTGAGCTCGACGATGCGGTACTCGACCTCGACATCGTGCTCGGCGGCAATGTCGGCGCTGAGCGCGGCGAGCCGCTCCTCTCGCCGGCCGGTCAGCATCAGGTTGCAGCCCTCCGCGGCGAGGGCCACGGCAAAGCTCCGGCCGATGCCGCTCGTCGCACCGGTTATGAGGGCGGTCTCACGCATCTGAGTGCTCATGATGTTCGATCGGAGCGGAGGACGCGTCGGGGCCGGAGACAACGCGGTTTCGTCCCAGCGCTTTCGCCTGATACAGCGCGGTATCGGCCTCCCGCAGGAGAGACGACGGATCTGCGGCTTCGGTGGGGCGCATCACCGCAACGCCGAAGCTCACGGTTACCACCGGGCCCACCGGCGAGGCCGGATGCGGTATGGCGAGTTTCTCGATACGGCGGCGAAGATCCTCGGCCGCGACTTCGGCGGTCTCGAGCTCGGCGTCAGGCAGAAGGATCATGAACTCCTCACCGCCGTAGCGGGCCACGAGGTCCGTGCGGCGGCGCGCCGCGCCCTCGAGGACCTCCGCGATACGACGCAGGCACTCGTCGCCCTCGAGATGGCCGCAGTGGTCGTTGTAGGCTTTGAAGTAGTCGATGTCGGCGAGAACGGCGGCTATCGGGGATCCTTGGCGTACCGTGTGCTGCCACTCCCGCTCGTAGGCCTCGTCGAAGTACCGCCTGTTTGCGATCCCGGTGAGCCCGTCGGTGCGCGAGATGCGCTCGAGCCGGTCGTTGGCCGCGGCAAGCTCACGTGTGCGCTCGGAGATGCGAAGCTCGAGATTACGGTTCAGCCGCTGCACCTCTCCCACGAGATTGGTCTTGTCACGGTACGCGCTGCGAAAGCGCCAGGCGAGGAAGTACGCCTGGAGCAGTAGAAAGGCGAGAATGCCCGTAGACAGTAGCTCCGGCGCCTGAATGAGCCCCACCTCGCGCAGGTAATCGCTGATTCCGGTGAGCAGAATCAGCGTTCCGCCGATTGCAATGACGAGCGAGCCCCGCGTGTAATCAAACACCGGGCGGCGGAAGAGGAGGATGAGCACATACGTGGCGCACGCGAGAATCACCACGAGACCGTACTCGAAGATCCAATCGTAGACGCGCACCGGCGTCACGAGCATGATCACCGCGAGCGCCAGTCCAAGCCATTTGGCCACCTGCGCCGGACGTTCGAGTGTCTCGAAGGGGGAGAGCTCCCTCAGGTAGAGCACGATCAGCGGGAGCAGGAGGAAGACCGGTGCGTATCCGAGCTTCATCATGAGCTCCGGAGGCATCGTCGGCCAGAGCCGAACCAGTACCCGCTCCGTCGTGATGCCGACTCGAAATGCGGCCGCCCCGGCTATACAGGCAAAGAAGAGAAACGCGCGGTCGCGCCGGTGGAGGAAGTAAACGATCAGGTGATATATCGCAAGCAGCGCCAGACTTCCGAGCAGCAGCGCATCCCTCATCATCCGAGTGTGGGTGAGGTGCCGAACGCGCGGAGCCGCTCCGAGGTGCACCCGATTGAGGCGCATCCGCCGGTGGTGACTGTTAGCCACTTGTATCGCGATCTCCACCGGCCCCCCGGCCGCGGTGAAAAAGAGCTCCTGCGGGAGGTACTGGGCGCGGTAGGGCTCGGTTACGGATCCGGTTTCTCCGATTTCCGTGCCGTCGACAAACACACGATGGGCCGAGGCCATGTAGGGAAGCTTCAGACCGTAGAGTCTCTCGGGGCCCGGAAGCTCGGCGGTGAGAACGAGTGTCCCGACTCCGACCGATTCCTCGGGGCCGAGCGAAACGGGAAGCTCCAGGTAGGACCCGGGGGCGCGTGGCTCCGCTGTGTCCCCGGCCGCCCCCGCGGTGGGCGCGCCGGTCAGCAGTCGGCCCGGGAGCCAGGCCCATTCTCCGTCCAGCGCCACCGGCCGCTCAGAATCGAAGTCGACGTCCCGCAGATCAACGTGGCCCGCAACCGGCGCGCGCGCGTGGCCACGCCCGTCGGCGCCGGCGGGCATATCCGGGGCCGTGCCCGGGGCGGCGTTCAGGCCCGGAGTGGGCAGGAGGAGAAGGGCTGCGGGTATGCCGGCGAGCCACCATGTGCGCATAGGATTACATAAACATGCACGAGTATCGGGGGTGTGGCAAGAGCGCGGCGAAATGTGTGCTCCGGAGTCGATACTTGACAGAGGGCCCATGCCCACGCAGGCTTGCGTCGCAGACGCGCCGCACATCGAGGTAAACAGTATGGATCGGAAGAACATGCGTGATGTCGCCGCCCGTGCAGGTGTCTCCCAGGCGACAGTGTCACGGGTCGTGCACTCACCCCATCTCGTGAAGCCCAACACACGGCAGAAGGTGGCGGCGGCAATGGAGGAGGTGGGCTACGTCTACAACACCGTTGCCGCCGACTTCACGCGACAGAAAAACTCGATGATCGGCCTGATCATCTTCACGGTGCGCAGTTCTATTCACTCGGAGCTCATCGAAGGGATACAGGAGGAGCTCGAGTCCACGCGCTTCTCTCTTGTCATCGCCAACAGCCGCTACGATGAAGCCACCGAGCGCAAGCTCATACAGCTTTTTCGTGAGCGGAACCTCTCGGGCGTCATCGTCGCGGAGACCACCGATGAAAACCGCCCCGAATTGAAAACCCTGCAGGAAAGCGGGGTACCACTCGTGCTCACCTGGCAGATGGCCGCAGACCCGGATTTCGACTGTGTCGGTATCGACAACCATCGCTCCGCCTACGATATGACGAAGTACCTCATCGGACTCGGGCACGAGCGCATCGGGTTGATCGCCGGCAACTTCGACCGCATCGAGCGCGTGCGCCAACGACTCGAAGGCTATCGGCTGGCGCTCGAAGAAGCGGGTATCGCCTTCGATCCCGCCATTGTCACCAGTCGTGAGCCGTCCCCCATGGAGGGCAAGATGGCGATGTCACAGCTCCTCGCGCTGCAGCGGCGGCCGACCGCCGTCTTCGCGGCGAGCGATGCTCTTGCGCTGGGCGCTCTGGCGGCATGCGGAGAGTACGGGCTCCGCGTGCCGGATGACATCTCGGTGAGCGGATTCGACGATGTCGACTTCGCCCCCTTCTGCGTCCCCCCGCTCACAACGGTTCGTGTTCCCGGCTACGAAATGGGGAAGCGTGCTGTCCGCGCCATCCTCGATCAACACGAATGGAACGGCCATGGGCCCATCAGGCTGTGCCTCCCCACTGAGCTCGTGATCCGCGGGTCCTGCGCGGCGCCGAACCGATAAAAAAAGCTCAAAATGAAATCGAATACACTAGCGCAAGTCTGGTCTGTGCGCATACGCGCAAGTGCGCGGCTTCTCAAGCGCAAAAAAAGGTGTTAACTCCAATTAAACGATCCGATAACAGGGTATCGATAGAAAAGAAATCGTTGACAGGGGGCTATACTCCGGACAAAATGAATACGATTTCATTACGTGCGCGGATTTTTGCCGCGCTGAAAACCCCAAGGAGGTTTCCCTATGACAGGAAAACGGACACTGCTTCTGATGGTGATCGTTACGTTGCTCGCGATGCCCCTCTTCGCTTCAGGCGAGGCGGAAGGCGGCGAGGCTGAGGAAATGGAGCCGGTGGTACTGAAGGTCGGTCTCATCGACCCTCCGGGCCATATCGATGTGCTCGCCACTGAGCGAATGGCGGAACTCGTTTCCGAGAAGACCGATGGCGGGCTGACCCTCGAGGTGTACCCTGCCTCTCAGCTCGGTTTCGCGATGGACCTGCTCGAAGGCATGACCGTAGGCACCGTCGAGATGTTCGTTGGCGCCACCACGTGGCTCGGTGCGTTCGAGATCGATTACTGGATCTCCGGCGTGCTTTACATGTTCAACGATCAGCAGCATGCACGTGAGATTCACAGTGGCGAGGCGTTTGAGGCGTTGCGAGAGACCGTTCGCGAAGAGCACGGCATTCGTGTTCTGACTCAGGAATGGGACCGCGGCCCGAGAAACTTCATCTCCACGACCCCGATCGAGACCCCGGAAGACCTGCAGGGCCTCAAGATCCGCGTTCCGGAG
>JAWLDL010000209.1:0-4726 GCA_041686675.1 Spirochaetia bacterium
CGGCGATCAGGGGGCACAGGTGCCCGACGTCGATCCGGACTCCGGCGAGTTCGACCGGTTCGTCGACGCGCTCAAGACAGTGCAGAACGTGCAACAGGAGGTCAATGAAGAGATCGATCAGCTCATCGCCGACTCGCCCCTGAGCGAAGAGGATTTCGGGCAGATCCACAGGGAGCTCCAGGGTCAGCCCGACCGGGATAACGGGCGCAGCGGAAGCGAAATCTCCGAAATGGAGCGCGAACAGTATAGGGACCTGATGGAACGAATCGGGTCGACGCAGGAGTCCTCGCAGGAAGAGATGATCTCTGCTATCGAGGATAACGGCCTCGACGTGAACCGATTCAACGAGATCATGATGGCAGCCAGAAGCGATGCCGAGCTCCAGGAGAAGCTTCAGCGGGAACTCAACAGCTAGATATTTATTGGCCGTGTGAGCCTCGGCCTTCCACCCTGGGGTTGCTTTCCGGAGGCCGGAAGCTCGTTCTTGCGAGCCTCCGCCCCTCCGGGGGCACCCCTTTTTTTTCGCAGGGTCCTACTGTACGATCCGCTTACTGATGCGGTCGAAGAGCATCGCGACGATGACGACTGCTATGCCGGCCTCGAAGCCGTTGCCCGGCTCGAGCCGCTGAATCGCACGCCATACCTCGCCGCCGAGGCCGCCGGCACCAATCATGGCCGCGATGACGACCATGGAGAGCGCAAGCATGATGGTCTGGTTGACCCCCGCCATGATGGTCGGAGTGGCGAGCGGAAGCTGGATCTGAAAGAGCTTCTGCGTGGTCGTGGAGCCGAACGCGTTGGACGCCTCCACGAGCTCCGCGTCGATCTGCCGGATGCCCAGGGCCGTGAGACGGATAGACGGCGGCACGGAGAAGATAACCGTTGCAAACAGGGCGGCGACCGGCCCGAGACCGAAGAACGGGATGGCCGGAATGAGATAGACGAATGCCGGCATGGTCTGCATGAAATCGAGTATGGGCGTTATGAAGGCATGAAACCGATCGGAGAGGCCGCCGATTATCCCGAGCGGGACGCCGACGGCGACGGCTATCAGAGTGGACAGCAGAATCAGCGAGATCGTTGACATCATCGGCGCCCATAACTGCATACCCCAGATTATGAAGAAGCCCACGAGGGTGAATACCGCAAGCCGGATGTCTGCCAGTACCGCCACGAGCACGGCGGCGACCACCATGAATATAACCGGCGGCACAAACAGGAGCAGGCCGGCAAGCCCGTTGATTCCGCTTTCAAGGACGACCGACGCCGCTTCGGTGACTGCGGAGAGATTGGTGGTCAGCCAGTCGAGCCCGGCGTTTATTCCTTCAGCTATGGGTAGTTGTACTTCCGGAAACATGCTTACGCTCCTTGCTCCAGGCTGCCGCGTGTCGCCAACCCGCCGATCACCGCGCCGCGAACGATGACGCCTTTCAGAAAACCGTCCTCGTCCACAACGGCCATCGGTGAGCTTTTCTCATGCATCAATTCGAAGATTTCCCGGATCGGCGTATCGGGGCGCACCGTCAGCTCGTCGTAGGGGTCAAGAAAATCCTCGACGTGCTCGTGCTCGCCCTTCTCCGTTTCCTCCTCGAGCGTGTCGGCGTCGACGTGCCCCCGAAAGTGACCGTCCCTGGTGACCACGAAAATTCCCGACATCCCGGCGCGCTGGAGACGATGGAGAGCAGTTCGGGGACCGTCCTTGGGGTAAGCGACGGTACCGGCCGGCTTCATGATGTCGGAGGCCTCGAGCACTTTGGTGACGTCCACGTTCTCGACGAAGTTGCTGACGTACTCATTTGCCGGCTCGGTGAGGATCTCCTCGGAGTTTCCGATCTGCACCACCCTGCCGTCCTTCATCAGGACGATGCGGTCGCCCATCTTGAGGGCCTCGTCGAGATCGTGGGTAATGAAGATGATGGTTTTTTGAAGCTTCTCCTCCATCGCGAGGAGCTCATCCTGCACTTCCGTGCGAATGAGCGGATCGAGGGCGCTGAAGGGCTCGTCCATGAGAAGGATGTCCGGATTGGTGGCGAGGGCGCGGGCCAAACCCACGCGCTGCTTCATGCCGCCACTCATCTGTTCCGGAAAGCTGTCTTCCCAGCCTTCGAGCCCTACCGTCTGAAGAGCGTCGGCGGCCGCCTCGTTGCGCCGTTCCACCTCCACGCCCTGAATGCGCAGCCCGTAGGCGACATTCTCGAGAATCGTCATGTGAGGAAAGAGGGCGAAATGCTGGAAGACCATGCTCATTCGGTCGCGCCGAATGTTTCGCAGCGCCTCTTTGTCCATGGCGGTGACCTCGTCATCGTCCACCCACACGCGCCCGGAGGTCGGCTCGACCAGGCGGTTTATGCAGCGAATCAGCGAGGACTTCCCGCTGCCGGAGAGGCCCATTACAACGAGCACCTCACCTTCCATGACCTCGAAGCTCGCATCGACAACGCCCACCGCCTGACCGGTTTCCGACAGGATCTTCGCGTTGTCGTGTCCCTCCGAGATCATCTCCAGGGCGCGCTGTGGTTGGCCACCGTAGATCTTGTAAATCGATTCAACACGGACTTTGGTCTTATTATTCGCCATGACGTTCCTAAATTTCGCACACGTGGAGCCGAGAGAAAATAGGCCCCCCGGGCTACGGCCCCGGCACCGCCGTAACCGCCATGTGTTGGCCTTTGCTTGACTTCATTCCCCCACAGACGTACCCTCCTTGTATTGGTTAGGAGCGAATCCCAGGAGGACGTATGTCGGAAAAAGACGTAACCCCGCGTCTTCCGTTCAAACTCAAACCGCGCATGATAGTACTCATTGCGATCGTCGCCGTAATTATTGCGGCGGTGATGAGTAGCTTCTTCATCGTCGACCAGACCGAACAGGGTGTGGTCCTGCGGTTCGGAGAGTACAACCGAACGGTTCCGCCGGGGCTCAATTTCAAAGTTCCATTTGGTATCGAACAGAACCTGAACGTGCCCACCCAGGTCATTCAGAACATGTCATTCGGGTTCCGGGTCGAAGAAGCCGGGATCAACACCCGACAGTCGAACGTGGACTACCCCGAGGAGTCCATCATGCTGACGGGAGATCTCAACATCGTTGATGTGGAATGGATCATCCAGTATCGCATTACCGAGCCGGTCAGCTGGCTCTTCAACGTCGAAAACCAGGAGAAAACGATCCGCGACATCTCCCAGTCGGTCATCAACAGGCTTGTCGGTGACCGTGCAATCGTGGATGTCATCGGCGCGGAGCGTGCCAGAATCGAGTCCGAAGGTCGACAGCAGATGAACGAGACCCTCAACAACTACGGGCTCGGTATCAACATAACCCAGGTCAGGCTGCAGAATATCGTTCCACCGGCGGGCCGCGTTCAGGACGCCTTCGAAGACGTAAACAAGGCCGTACAGGACCTGAACCGCCTCATAAATGAGGGACGCGAACAGTACAACCGGGAGATCCCCCGTGCCGACGGACGGGGAGAGCGCATCGTGCAGGAAGCCAGAGGGTACGCCGCAGAGCGTGTGAACCGTGCACAGGGTGATGCGGCCCGCTTTAACGAGGTCCTCACCGAGTATCAGGCAGACCCCCAGACCACGCGTACGCGCCTGTACTATGAAATGGTGGAGAGTGCATTCGGAGAAGCCGAAAACTCGGAGCTCGTCGACAGAAATCTCGACAACTTCCTGCCGCTTCTCAACCTGCAGCGTGAGGGCACCACACAGGCCGCCACGGGCCAGGCCCAGCAGGGAGGTGGCTCACAATGAACAAAGTAATAGCTATTCTCGTCGTCATAGCGGTCGTCGTGGTGGTGTTCTTCATGCTTGGTCCCCTCTACGTACTCGACGAGGGCGAGCAGGCGGTAGTAATCCGCTTCGGTGAAATCGTCGATGCGCAGCGGGATGCGGGGCTCAAGTTCAAGACGCCCCTCATCGACAACGTTATCAAGTACCCCAAGCGTATCCAGTCATGGGATGGTGATCCGCGGCGTATACCCACCGAGGAGAATCAGTTCATCTGGGTGGACATGACCGCGCGCTGGCAGATTACCGATCCGGAGCTCTTCTACGCCTCACTGACGACCCTGGAGGCCGGATACTCTCGCCTCGACGACGTCATAGAGAGCTCGCTTCGGCAGGTGATCACCAACAACCGTCTCCACGAGGCAGTGCGCGACACCAATCTGATCAACCAGATCGATCGCAGTGACGCGGTCGAGGCCGACGTGGAGGAGCTCGATGAGGAGGGCGTGGAGCAGATCGAAGAGCTCATAACCGTCACCTCGCAGCAGCGGGAGGTAACCCGCGGCCGCCAGGAGCTCTCGAACGAAATGCTCGCATCGGCGGCGGAGGTCACGCCGGACTTCGGCGTCAGGCTGATCGACACCGTCATACGGCAGATCCGCTATTCGGACGACCTCACGGAAAGTGTCTACGACCGCATGGTATCGGAGCGAAACCGCATCGCTCAGGCCTATCGCTCCTATGGCGAGGGCCGCAAAGAGGAGATCCTCGGTGAGCTCGAAAACGAGCGCCAGCAGATCATCTCCGGTGCGGAGAGAGAGGCCCAGGAGATCCGCGGTGACGCGGACGCGCAGGCCGCGCGGGTCTACTCCGAAGCCTATCAGCAGGATCCGAACTTCTTCGAGTTCTATCGGGCCATCTCCTCCTACGAGGAAACGCTCCCGCGGTTCCGAAAGACCCTGACCACGGATATGGACTACTTCGACTTCCTCTAC
>JAWLDL010000210.1:0-4725 GCA_041686675.1 Spirochaetia bacterium
AATGGAGCCGATGACGGCCACCAGAAGGCCGAGGATGGGAATCAAGTAGATGACCATATCGATGAGCAGTCGACCGGTGGGAAGCTTGTCCTTGATCTCAATCGCGGGCGCTGATTTCGGATCGAGAAGCGAGCGCAGCACGACGTATATGAGATAGCCGGCTGCAAGCAGGA
The DNA here is from genome assembly GCA_041686675.1 of Spirochaetia bacterium. GTDB lineage: Bacteria > Spirochaetota > Spirochaetia > DSM-27196 > PWMO01 > JAAAOH01. Next base: position 174 of record JAWLDL010000210.1, read on the forward strand.
GTCCCGGGACGAGCGCCCCGGCGAAGAGCCGTGCCACCGACAGTTGCGTCATTGGTCCAAGCATGACGAGCATGACGCTCGGCGGAATCAGGATTCCCAGCGACCCGCCCGCACAGACGACACCTGTGGCGAGGTCATTCGCGTAGTTGCGTTTGAGCATCGCCGGCATCGCAATGAGCGCCATCGCGGTCACCGACGCGGCAATGACGCCGGTACAGGCTGCGAAAATGGTGCTTATGATGATCGCCGCGATCGCCAGACCTCCACGAACGGGCCCCATGAGCTGGAACATCGTCTCGAAGAGCTTTTCGGTGGCGCCGCTCCGTTCGAGGATGGCTCCCATGAAGATAAACAGCGGAACTGCAATGAGGATCTCGTTGCTCATCGTACCGAACATGCTCTGCATGAACAGCGAGAGCATGGTGGGGCCACGGAACATGAGGCCGAACACGACGGCCAGGAACATCATGACGAAGCCGAGTCGCATTCCGGCGATGACCAGCACGATGAGCAACACAAGCATGATGATTGCGAGGGCTTCAGTCATCGTTTTGCTCCTTACGCATAACAATCAGAATGTTTCGTAGCACCTCGGCGATACCCTGCACAAACAGCAGGAGAAACGCGAGGACGATAACGGTTCGTATGGGTGCCGCCGGAAACGACCACACGGTGGTGGAAAGAGACTGGCCCGTTCTCCAGGCCCTGCCGGCGTACTCTACCGAGCGGATTCCCAGGATCCCCATGGTCGGCAGGAACATCACGATAAAGAAAAACAGCTCGTAGATGGCCTGTCCCCGCTTGGGAAGCAGGCTGTAGAGCAGGTCGATGCGCACATGTCTCTTGTGCACCATCGCGAATCCGCCCCCGAGCAGAAAGAAAACGCTGAACAGCATCCACGACACGTCGTAGACCCAGATCGTCGGCATGTTCAGGAAGTAACGCAGAGCGATCTCGAACAGCACGATGACCGTAAGCGGAACGACGATCCACGCCGCGATCCTTCCAAGACGATCGTTGACGCTGTCTATGACTCGAATTGTGGTTTCCATATTAGACACAAAACCTCTTGGTCAACGGAAATAGAGGGTGTACGGAGGCGTCATGTGACGCCTCCGCACCGTTACCCAATGTGTGGTTTCTACGTACGATACTACTGCAGCTCGCCGGGCAATACGTCGAACGACGAGAACTGGTAGTACGGCTGGTAGTCCTGGAGGAAGCTCTTCTGGGACTCCCATACCTTTGCGAAGAACTCATCCTCGCCGGACTTCTCTTCGAGAATCTGGAATGCGAGGTCGATGGTGTGCTGCTGGACTTCGTCCGAAAGCTTCTGAATGGTAAGGTCTTCCATCTCCTCCATTTCCTGGAAGGACTCGATCGTTGCAATCCACTCCTGCGCGTAGCCTTCGAAGGTGGCGGCAGTTGCGGCATTCTCGACGATCGACTTCAGGTGATCGGGAAGCTCGGCCCACTTCTCGGGGTTGATGACGAGCTGGAACTTGTTGGAGCCCATGTGGATCGGCGGGCCGTATACATAGTCGGCGACGTCGGGAAGACCCAGGGGCACGTCCATGGAGGGGAACGCGAACTCGGCGGCATCGATGACACCACGCTGCAGCGAGGGCACAACCTCACCACCGGACAGCAGCACCGGAGAGCCACCAAGCTCCTGGAAAAGGTCCATGCTCAGGCCCGCGGAGCGAACCTTCAGCCCCTCGAAATCTTCGATCGTCTGGATGTCACGGGTTGACCACAACTGCTCGGGAGGCGTGAGGCCGAGCGGGAAAACCACGATCTCATCGCCGTACATCTCCTGCTCGAGCTCCTTACCGCCGTAGCCCCATTCCCAGACAAACAGGTCGTGGAACTCGGTGACACCGCCGGGCAGGGTGTAGAACAGGTCGCCGGCAGGATACTCACCCTTCTGCCAGGCAGGGGTATTCATACCGGCGTCGAGCGCGCCGTCACGAACCGCGTCGAAAACCTCGGGACCGGGAACGATCTCGCCTGCGCCATGCAGGGTAATATCGAGCTGACCACCGCTCATCTCGCCGACCTTCTCGGCCCAGAGCGCGATTGTGCGCTCGGTCAACGGCATATTGTTGGGAAAGCAGCTCTGGACGATCCAGCTATAGGTCTCCATCTGGGCCTGCTCGCCCTCCTCGGCTTCTCCGCCGCCCCCACCGCACGCGGCGAACAGGCCGACGACCAACACAGCAACGATCAACATAATGGCTGATCTCTTCATACTCACGAACCTCCCTTTGCAGGTTTATTCTCCATTATCCTCCTTCAGCCGAATGGACTGCAGGAGGTACGGGTCTCAAAGACTATAACAAGATTCATGCCAACATACGTCCTTCCAAGACACAAGATAAACGCCCACTGCATGGTCACTTACAGAACCGGCGCCCGTCGCCTCGCAGCAGGGACAACCGGAATCCTTCCGCAGTGTGCGAAAAGTTGGCAGGAGAGTGTCACGAAACGGCGCACTTCCTCATGATTCTTTCACGCCGCCGCCACGCACTTTTGCACGCAGCCATACGACGAGCGGCACGCTGCCGCCGGACGGCTCATCTCAGATTGTATTTGTCGATTTTCCGGTACAGGGTGTTTCTACTCACGCCAAGGCGATGCGCGGTCCGGCTGACATTGCCGTGATTGGCGCGGAGCGCCGCCATGATCGCCGAGCGCTCGATCGTGTCCAGGTTCTCATCTCCGCCCTGACGCCCCGCGTCCACAGGACCCGCCTGTGCATCAAGTGTCGGGGTCATGTTGGCGGGGATGTGTGACATCGTGATCTCAGACTCCCCGTTGGCAAGGATGATTGCCCGTTCGAGCATGTTCTCGAGCTCGCGAATGTTGCCGGGCCAGTCGTAAGCGGCGAGTGCCTGATGTACCCGCCAGTCGATTCGAGGCGTCGGCACACCGTGGCGCGCCGCGAGTTTTTCGATGATGTGCTCGGCAAGGTAGAATATGTCACCGGTCCGAGCGCGAAGCGGCGGGATCGTGATACGCAGCACATTGAGGCGGTAGAAGAGGTCGGCGCGGAACCGCTGATTGCGCACTTCCTCGCTGAGGTCACGGTTCGTCGCCGCGATGATGCGCGCGTTGGTGGTCACAGCCCGTGATCCGCCGAGGCGCGTGAAAGTCTTGTCCTGCAGCACACGCAGCAGTTTCGCCTGCATTTCGATGGGAAGCTCCGATATTTCATCGAGAAATATCGTTCCGTTGTGCGCCTGCTCGAACTTTCCGGCGTAACCTTCCCGGGTTGCGCCGGTGAACGCGCCCGGAACATGTCCGAAGAGCTCGCTCTCGATGAGAGACTGTGGCAATCCGGCGCAGTTAACTACGACAAAGGGCCCGTCGCGATTCTCGCTCTCGTTATGGATTGCGTGGGCGAACAGCTCCTTGCCCGTGCCGCTCTCGCCATCGAGGAGTACCGTCGCATCGGTGGTCGCGGCGAGCTGCGCAAGCCGGATACCGTTGAGAAACTGTGCATCGTTTCCAATGATATCGGAGAAGCAGTATTGTGCCTTCGGCTCGGCATCACGACAGCCTTTCAGCGCACCGGCGCGCGCCTTTCGAAAGCAGTCGATCACCCCGATCACCTCTCCCTCGTCGTTCCGCAGGAGAATGGCGGACTTGATGAAGTGAAGTGGCCCACGGGTCGGACTCTCGATGCGGAATTCCTTCTCGAGATAACCGCGGCCAGTTTCGAGCGCCTGGAGAACCACGGGACGGAAATCGACGATATCCTCCACGCTCTGACCGATGCAGGAGGGCGCGTCGAGGTCGAGCATCCTGGCCCCTGCCTCGTTCATGTAGAGCACCCGTCCCTCGCGATCGATAATCAGCACGCCTTCGGGCAACGACTCCACAAACGTCCTGAGAAGCGAATCGGTATCGAGGTCCGGAAGCGCTTCCATGTATCCGTCGGCTGCATGACCGTTCGTTCGGACACGGGTCCACGCCTTTGTCCATTGAATCATATTAGGTGGTCCATATTGCTCTGATTTGTCACATTGTAGCGTTAGAATTCTGAACAGTCAACGAAATGTTGTGACACACTCACGATAACCGGGCGGCTAACCCATGGAAATGTCTGTACTTGCGTCTTTGGCTTCTACGGCATCCTGGCATGATTCTTGCGGCCTATCTGACAGGAGGTACCGCATGACAGACAGAATGATCGTTCCCACGGTTGCCGAACGGTACAAGATTCCGAACGCCTCGTCAAAACTAAACAAGGACGAGCTGCTGGATCTCTACCGCACGATGTTCCGCATTCGCACGTTCGAGCTGAACGTCGAGCAACTGTTTCTGAACAAGAAGATTCCCGGATTCGTGCATCTGTACGTCGGGGAAGAGGCCGTCGCCACCGGCATGATGGCGAACCTTCGCAAGGACGATTACATCACCAGCACCCACCGTGGGCATGGTCACGCAGTCGCGAAGGGCGCAGAGATGGACCGCATGATGGCAGAGCTCTTCGGGAAGAAGACCGGCTACTGCCGAGGCAAGGGCGGGTCGATGCACATCGCCGACT
>JAWLDL010000211.1:0-4724 GCA_041686675.1 Spirochaetia bacterium
TGCCGACGAATCCCGGCGCGGTTCCTGCCTCGTTGGGAATCACCTCGAATCCGGCCGGGATGAGGGCCTGCTTCCGGTTGGTATCCGAGATCTTCCGGTGCGGGAACCGGTTCAGCAACCACTCCCAGATATCCTCGTGGAACTCGAGCTCCACCTGCGCCGCTTCCGCTACCGCCTCTCTCGTAAGATCGTCGGACGTGGGGCCGAGCCCTCCGGTTATGATGACGGTGCCGACCCGCGGGAAGAGATCCAGAAACTCACGGCGATAGGCGTCGAGCTCGTCGGGTACGAGTGAGATTCTGTCGACGGTCGCACCAAGCTCTGTCAGCAGCTCCGAGAGGAACTTACCGTGGCGATCGAGGGTTCTGCCTTCGGTCAGCTCATCGCCGACACAGAGTATGGCCGCTCGTGATTGTCGCTCAGGCACGTTGGGCACTCTCAGACACGCTGCGCGGACTCTTTAAGCTGTTCCACCGGGGCGGAGAACACGTCTATCGAGTCGGAGTTACGAAGCATGTCGCATTTGCCCTCGAAGACCACGCCGTCGGCAATCCTGAGCTTCGCGGTGCGCACGTTTCCGTAGATCTTTCCCGTCGGGAGCATCTCCACCTTACGAGCCGCCTGAACGTTGCCATGGACCTCACCCGCGATCACAATCGCGTCGGCGGTGACATCGGCACGTACGTAGGCGCCCTCCTCGATATAGAGAAAGCCCTCGGCGATGATCTCTCCTTCGAAGCGTCCGCTGATCTTCACCGGTTGGGTGAATCGCATGCGGCCGTTGAACGACGTTCGCTTGCCGAGCCGCGTGGAAATGCGCGGCAGGTCCTTATTCTTTCGTGCGTTTTTTGCCATCTGCTATTTCGTTTGCATTACGAATACGCCGTCCCAGTCCTCGGGTGGCGGATTCTCGATGTAGTGTCGGCACCGCTCAGCGTACACGCGGGCGGGACCGTCGGAAGGGTCAACCTGGAGGGCCCGCTCAAAGCTTCCAAGCGCCTCCTCGAAGTTCATGAGCTTATAATGCCTGCGCCCGTCGGCGAAGTGGTCCAGAACACGGCGCTTCTCTTCGGTTATCACCCGTTCATATCCCCCGGCATCAGCCGTCGTGCAAGCCGGTCTGCCTCTGGTAGTTGTCGAAATGTTTCTGGTACTTCTCTTCGAGCATCTCCACGGTCGTCTCGCGGGCTTTTATCTCGTCGCCCTTGCTCTGCAACTCCTGGATTTCCTCTTCGAGCCCCTCGAGCGTCGCAAGCGTGCCTTCGGATTCCTTTCGGACAAGCTCCACGAACTTCTTCACGCCCTCTTCATCCGAGGGGTCAAGCTCCTTCGCTGCGCTCAACAGCTCGTGCACCGGCTGGCGGAGGTGGCGCGTGAAGTACACCAGCGACTGATTCAGAGACTCCGCTACGGCTATCCGTCGCTCCCGTTCGATGACCTGCTGAGCGAGGTCCCGATGGCGAAGCACCGCCTTGATGCGTGCGAGCACCTCGGAGAAATTGAACGGCTTCGTGATGTAATCTTCGATTCCGAGCTCGAAGCCCTCGATCTTGTCCTTCACGTCGTCCATGGCGGAGAACATGATGACCGGCACTTCTCGCACGTGCTCGTACTCCGCGTCCTGCTTGAGCGCACGGGTTACTTCCCACCCGGAGAGCTTCGGCATGATGTTGTCGAGGATGATGAGATCGGGCTCGGTATCCGCCGCTATTTCGAGAGCTTCCTCACCGTCGCGCGCCTTCTCCACGGAGAAACCGAGCTTGGAGAGCATAACGTCGAAGAAGTCGAGATTGATCTGTTCGTCGTCGACGATGAGAATCGTTCCCTTATCGTCCATCGGAAGCACCTTTCTCCATGATTGTCTCAGAACGACCGCCCGCTGTCAATCTGATCATTCCCCACCTCACAATTCCCCACCCGAGGCCGAGGACTGAAAGAACCACCGCACCCCAGGCCGCCCAGTCGCCCCATCGCGTGTAAAGGGTTGTGCCTGCAGTATAGACCGGAACCTCGCGGACCATATAGTCCTCGGTGAACGGCTCGAGCATGCCCTGCATTCGGCCGTTCGGATCGATGACGGTGGTCATGCCGCTGTTCGTGCTGCGGATCACCGAGCGCTGATTCTCGGTTGCGGAATACCGCCATCGCCATGTGCTGCATCTGCGCCGGCACGGAATAGGACCATCCGTCGTTGGTGAGGTTTACGATGACCTCGGCGCCGCGGCGCACGAACTCACGTGAGAGATACCCGAACGTGTCCTCGAAGCAGATCGGAGTGGCAAACTTCACCCCGTCGCTCTCGAAAATGGTATACTCCTGCCCCGCCGCCCAGAACGTCGTGTCGTTTTCCACGAGAAGGCGGTGGAGCCGGGGGAACGAGCGCTCGTAGGGGAAATGCTCGGTGAAGGGAACGAGGTGGAGCTTTCGGTACACACGCCGGAACTCCCCGTTGTCATGGAGCAGCACCGCATTGTGGTCCACCCGCTCGAGCTCACCGTCGAGGTTTCGGCTGAGCACCGCGTCGCTGTTTCCGATGACGAACGGGACCGACTGAACGCCCAGATAGGCGCGAAGCTCGTCGACGAGCCCGTACACCTCCGGATCGGTGCGATAGCGGGTGTGGAAGCCGATGGCCGGCACGAAGGACGTCTCCGACCACACGACCACCTCCGGGTCGTGCTCGAGTGCGTCGTTACTCTGTCGAATGAGCGCGGTGAGAGAATCACGATAGGCCTCCAGGCCGCCACGCCAGGGATCGATGTTCTGCTGCACCATTGCCACCCGCCAGCTGCGCGATTGCGAGTAATCGACACGCGAGGCGAAACCGTAGCCGAGGGCAAGGACGAACACAGCTATGTAAACGGCGGCGTCAACGCGGTGGGCGCGAAGAAACTCACCGAATCGCCGTGGCCCCTGTCTCATGCCTGCGGCGATGAACGCAGAGGGGAACACGACCAGCAGTGAGATGCCCCAGACACCGGTGAGCGAGGACAGACGCACGAGCGGGGTGAACAGATACTGGCTGTAGCCGACTATTCCGTACGCGTAGCCGAGAAAGCCCTGCAGCCTGAGGTATTCATACGCGATCCAGATGGCTATCTGCAGCAGATAGCCGTAGCGGGGAAACAGCGTATCGGCCAGCTTCAACAGCGGGAAAAGCAGGAGAAAGTAGACCCCGTAGATCACCGGGACAATGAAGATTGCCAGCGGATGGAAGTTGAGCAGCCAGTAGTTGAACAGTGAGTAGGTGACGAACCCGTACAGCGCTCCGTATAGCCACACCGTCGACCACCGACTCCGTCGGACGACCATGAAAAGTGGAACAAGAGCAATGTATGCGAGGGGGAACCATCCCCAGTCCGATACGAGACTCGGGAAGGCGAACGAGAAGAGAGCGGCCGAGGCGACGATCAGGGCAAGGTCCGTGAGCAGCCAGGTAGTGCGTGTTGAAATCGTACTCTGCAGACTGCCGCGCGAAGCCGCTATCTCCTTAGCGACCATGAAGCGTCTTTGAGCTCTTTCCCGGGGCGAAAGACGACGACCCCATGATTCTGAACACTGACGGTCTCACCCGTCTTCGGATTGCGCGCCCGCTCGCGACCCTTTCGGGTGCGGATCTCGAATGTGCCGAACCCGCGAAACTCAACAACACGGTCCTCGAGCAGCGCGCCTTTCACCTGAGAAAAGAAGGAGTCGATGATCCGCTGTATCTCCTTCTTGCTGACGTCGCTCGTTTCGGCGATGTTATCGACAATCTCAGCTTTGGTAAGCTTGTCCTTTGCCACGTGCGCTCCTAACGCGGAAGATGGCAGCTCAACGCAAGAGGAAGCTCACCTAGAGGGCGTTGAGCTTTTTCCGAAGACGAGATTTTGTGCGAGCTGCGGTGTTCTTGTGATATACGCCTTTGCCGGCCGCCGTATCGATGAGCTTGGTCACCGACTGCAGGCGAGTTTCCGCGGCGGACTTGTCTTTACCGTCGACCGCTTCGAGAAAACTGCGGATTTCCGAACGTACCCTGCTGCGCATCACGCGGTTACGCATGCGGCGTTTCTGGCTCTGCCGATAGCGCTTGGCTGCAGATCCCTTTATTACCAAGACTTACTCCTTCTATTCTTGTCCTTCAATGAGGCTGTAACGTACCAAATCCCGCACCTCCTGTCAAGCAAAGGCCCGGCTCTTTCTTTTCCCTCGGTATCATTGTACTTTTACGGCATCCATGTTGGGCGAGTATCGTACCCTCCTGCCCTTCGTCAGAAAATACCGATGGTACTACATTTTCGGGGTTTTGACGCTGGTTGTAACGAGCGGGGGGCAGCTTTTCATCCCGCAATTGATCCGCCGGGCCATAGACACGATGACTGTCACCGGCTTTTCTCTCTCGACGGTAGGGCGCTACATGCTGATGCTCGTCGCCCTCGCGGCGGTCATCGCGGCCGCCCGCTTCGGTTGGCGGTACTTCCTGCACGGTGCCTCCCGCCGGATCGAGGCCGAGCTCCGCGAGCAGCTGTTCGGCAACCTGCTGAACCTCTCGGCAAGCTACTATCGCGAGACCACCACCGGCGACCTCATGGCACGCGCCACCAACGATCTCAAGAATGTCCGCATGGCCGCGGGAATGGGCCTCGTGGCCTTTGTCGACGGGATCTTCATGACCCTCGCCATCCTCATCATCCTCTTCTCGCGCCACCCCCGCCTGACGCTCATCGTCGTGCTTCCGCTGCCCT
>JAWLDL010000212.1:0-4716 GCA_041686675.1 Spirochaetia bacterium
ATCAATGGTCAGTGAATGCCGTTCCAGGGATGCCGAGATGTCCACGTCGAGAGCCTCCAGCCAGTTCACAACCTCGCCGGGCTCCGCCGCATCGGCGAAGTAGAACACCCGTTCGTCATCGGTGACCCCGCTCTCGACGAAGCGGCCCACGACATCCCGGCGCACGGATTCATCGCGAAACACCAGACAGATGTGGGTTCCCGCGTGGAAATGCCCACCAGCGAACCCTACGTTTATTTCGGATGTCGCATCACACATCGCCGCCTCCCCGAAACTTGTCTCTAATATACTTAAAGTCTACATTATGACTGAGCATTCTTCAAGGACAAATGTCGAAGAGCCGCGTGGCCGTCCCGCCGGTAAGGCAAATCGGTCATGAACCGATAATAATGGGGAGCGTGGGGGACGGATGACGGACGAGATACAGCAGCCGCAACAGCGCTATAAGCGCATAGAGATCACCGAACACCGAATCTGTCTCGTCTTCACCGACGATGTCGGCGCGCGCTGGAGCTCTCACCTCATCCTCGACGAGGAGCGGATCATCCTCATCGACCCGTGGCGCTGGCCGCACGCAAAAGAGCTCGCCACACGTGTGCGCGAGGAGTGCGGGGGGCGTCGTCTCGGCGATGTCATCCTGCTCTCCGACCTTCGCGGCGCGCTCTCAGCGATTCCCGTTCTGGAAGCGAGCTTCGGTCCGTTTACTCTTCACTGCCCCCGAAATGTCGCGGAGCTCCTCCGCGGAGGGCCTCCCGACATTCAGATAAAGCCCGCAGCGGGAATCTCGGAGGCCGTGTCTCTGGCGGCCGACGGCGCGCTGCGGCTGGTGGAGGCCACGACGGCGGAAAGCCGGGAGATACTGGTGTGCATCGATGATGCGGCGGGATTGCTGTACGCGCCGGCCGGCTGGAGCATCAACGCTCCCGACTCGGCAGGCAGCGATGTCGGCACGATCCGCCCCGTGACCATGGAGACGATTGCCCGCCGATTCGAGCTGACCGCCATTCGACTGACCCACGAGGGCATACGCGGCGTGAGCACGCCGGCCGGGGAGACCTCGGCCGCCGGTACGCCCTCACCATTCTGCCCGGTTACCAGGCTCCCGTCTGTATCACGGTTTCGCGGCACGCTGGAAGCGATGCCAGCCGCGGAGCTCGAGAAAACCTGGCTACTCACCGTGGGCGCCGACCGCATCGAGAGCATCAACTCCTCCTACGGGCGACAGGCAGGAGACGACGTTCTGCGGGTCATCGCCCGCATCCTCGATTTCGTTCGGGCATCACGAGGGCATCCGACCGACAGAACGATGTTTCGTCTCGACGGACCGGTGCTCGCCTACATGTTCCAGGGCACCCTGCGAGAGGCGATGGAGATCTCCGAAGCCATCCGGAAGGAGGTCAGCGACTCCGAGTCCTTTTTCGAGTCGCTGAGCGCCTCCGTCGGCATGGTCTCAGGGAACGAGATTCTCGATGCGGACAAATCCGGCGAGGAGCTTCGCCGGAGTATGGAGTCGGTCGGGCTCTCTCGCCTGCGCATCGCGCGCCAGAGCGGCGGGAACACGGTCTGCGCGGCATCGCCCGCCGGGGCCTCGGGAACGGCCGCTTCGGGTACGGTACTGCTCGTTGACCCCGAGGTCTCACGACTCCGTCCCCTCATCCGGAATCTCGAACGGCTCGGCATGTCGGTGGTAACCGCAACCGAGGGCGTGGAGGCGATGCAGGTGGTCAGCCAGATCGTGCCCGACGTGATCCTTGCCGAAGTCACCGTTCCGAAGCTCGACGGCTTCGCGCTGAAGGAACGCTTGAGCCGCTCATCGGAGCTCAGCAGCATCCCCTTCGTCCTCGTCTCCCATCGCAAGAACGACGCGCTGATTCAGCGGGCGGCCTCTCTCGGCATCCTCCACTACTACCGCAAGCCCCTGTCGTCGGTGGAAGTCTCGGGGCTCGTTCGGAATCTGGTACAGCAGGGAGGGAGCTGAGCGTGGAGACGGTCGGCACCGTGCTTCTCGGCCTCTTCACGGCCGCGGCACTACTCACCGCCTCCGTTCTCGCGGTGGCCCGGTTCGCCCGCAAGCGCAGGAGCCGCCGGGAGGAGTGGTACCGCCGATTCCTCACCGAAGGACTTCCATCGGCCGGTCCGAGCCTCCTCGCGCAACATATCGGCAGGGATCCGATGTCTTTCTTCAGAGCCTACGTGTGGTACTGCGACAGCCTCCAACCGGACCCGCACACGCGTGACAGGATCCGCGACGCCGTCATCGGGGCCGGCGTGGATCTCGTCCTCATGAAGGACCTCTCCCGCCGCAACGCGGCGGTTCGCGCTCGCGCGGGTATCTATCTCGGCTACTCCCGAAGCGAGCGTGCCATCCGGGCACTGGTGAATGCCCTCGAGGTCGAGCCGAAGGCATTCGTGAAGCTTCGCTACGCCTACGGGCTCCAGCAGTCCGGTTTCGGGGCGGCCATTCCCTCCATCCTCGATACACTTGCCTCGCTCCCCCCGGAATACGAGCCGCGAATGCGCGCCGTGCTGCTGGAGTTCGGGGATGAGCTCCTCGACTATGTGGCCCTCATCCAGGATCGGCCGCAACCTCAGCTGCAGCGCCTGGTGATCGACGTTGCCGCCCGATATCCCACCGAGAGCCTGCATAACGCGCTGGAGGGATTGCTGCATGCCGAGGAGCCCAGCGTGGCGCGGGAGGCCTTTCGGGTGATGGCATCACAGTACGGCTCGCCGATGTACCTTGCAGAGCATCTTGCCGACTCCGATACATACACCCGAAACCTCGCCATTGAGGCGCTCGGCCAGACGCCCTCGGAGAACACCATCGACCTCGTGACGCCGCATCTTGCGGCACCTGAGACGCGAAAGAGCGCTGTGCTCGCCCTCTCGGAGGTGCTCCGCCACAACCCGCGCCTGTATGCCAGGATGCTCGACACCCTGCGCCATGCCTCGGATGCGGGCGTGCGCAGCGGTCTCGCTGAAGCGCTCGCGCCGCGGGCTGAGTACCTGGTACAGGCGGCGGTTCAGGAGAAGTGGGCCGACGCCTCGGACATCCTCGCAATGCTGCTGCGCACGCGAAAGGCAACGGGCATCCTCAGCTACCTCAACCGCAGCGTCGACCCGCACACCATTAAAGAAGTGACGAGCATGGTCGGGCCGACGGTGCGCTCCGATGCCTGGCTGCGGGAGGAGTACGGGCTCTACGCCCGCGACGAGATCCTCCTCGCCCTCGGACTCGAGCGCGAGGAGGAGTCGCGGGAACGCGGCGTGCGTCAGGGCGAGAATGTCCGCTTCTCTCTTTTGTCGCTCACCCTCGCGTTCGCCATCCTGGGGCCGATCGGCGCCTTTGTGATCACCGCCCTGGTTTCCGATTCGGCCGTGGCCCTGACCGTGCCCGACTATCTGCAGTTCTTCTCCCTCGGCTTCGGTTTCTACGCCTTTGCGCTGAATACCGTCTACCTCGTCCTGCTGGTCTTTGCGGCGTTCGGCGTGGTCCGCCAGCATGAAAGCTGGCAGACCAAACCGCTGTCCATGCTCTTCACCTCCGGAGTGCTTCCGTCGGTGAGCATCATTGTTCCCGCCTACAACGAGGAGCTCAACGTCGTGGAGAACGTGACGGCGCTTTTGAACCTCAGCTACCCCGACTACGAGGTCGTGGTTGTGAACGACGGCTCGACGGATGACACACTGGAGAGCCTCGTGGAACACTTCGAGCTCGAGCGCGCCGACGTATTCCTCCACGGGTACCTGAAGACCCGGTCCGTTCGCGGTGTGTACCGCAACTCGCGCCTGCCGGGTCTCGTGGTCATCGACAAATCCAACGGCGGCAAGGCCGACTCGCTCAACGCCGGCCTCAACGCTGCACGCAAGGAGTACTTTGCCGCCATCGACTCGGATTCGGTGCTCGAGCGCGACGCCCTCCTCGAACTCGCGGCCGGATTCCTCGACACCGACACGCCGGTCGTGGCCGCCGGCGGGAATATCATGCCGGTGAACGGGTGCACCGTGGATCGAGGCCACATCGAGCAGGTTCGGCTGCCCGACCGCATGCTCCCACGATTCCAGACGATGGAATACGTGCGCGCCTTCATGAACGGCCGTACGGGATGGGCGGAGCTCGGATCCCTCCTCATCATCTCCGGCGCCTTCGGCCTGTTCCGCACCCGGGATGTCGTGGACTCGCGCGGCTATCTCACCTCGAGTGAGCGGTATACCAAGGATACGGTGGCCGAAGACATGGAGCTCGTGGTCCGCGTCACGCACGACCTCACGCAGGCGGGAGTCGCGCACGCCGTGCAGTACGCCGCAAACGCCAATTGCTGGACTGAGGTACCGGAGAACCCCCGAATCCTCTCGGCTCAACGCGATCGCTGGCAGCGGGGGCTGATCGACGTGCTCTTTTTCCATTCGAGCATGCTTCTCAACCCGAAATATGGTCGTTCCGGGCTGGTAGCGTTACCCTACTATTACGTGTTCGAGCTCTTCGGTCCGTGGATCGAGCTTCAGGGCTATGTGTTCTTCATAGTCGGTCTGAGTCTCGGTATCCTGCCGGCGGTGCTCATCTGGTTCGTAATCGCCGCGACCATCCCGCTCGGGATGCTGACCTCGGCGGTGGCCGTCATGCTGGTGGAGTGGCACCGGGAGCTATACCGACGGCGTGACAGATGGGGACTGCTCGCGCTGGCATTGCTGGAGAACTTCGGCTACCGGCAGTTC
>JAWLDL010000213.1:0-4707 GCA_041686675.1 Spirochaetia bacterium
CGGCTCCGGGCTTGCCACCGCAGGCCAGACGCTCATCTCCCAGTCGAGGGGACGGGGTGATCAGGAGAAGGTCGACTTCTACCTCGGCCAGATGACGACCTCCCTTCTCGGATTCTCCCTCATCATCTCCCTTGCAGGCGGCGTGCTGATCCCGGCCCTCCTCGCGCTCCTGCAGGTGCCCCCTGATGCCTTCCCCCAGACGCAGCAGTACCTGCGCATCATCTTTGCAGGGCTGCCGTTCATGTTTCTGTTCTTCGTGATGCAGGCGGCAATGCAGGGTATCGGCGACAGCATGACGCCGCTCCTCATACAGGCGGGCACCATCGTGCTCAACATCGCCCTCGATCCGCTTCTGATCTTCGGCGTGGGTCCCCTGCCGCGGATGGAAGTCGCCGGAGCTGCGGTGGCAACGGTCATCAGCCGCAGCGTGGGCTCGGCGGTGGCGCTCCTCATTCTCCTGCGCGGCGGACGCGGGCTCCACCTGAAACTCCGAAACCTCATCCCGAAGCCGGCTGCGGTACGGCTCTTCTTCCGCGTGGGGGCGCCGATCTCCGTCGGGCAGGGCCTTTCGGGCCTGGGTTTCGTGGTACTGCAGGGCATCGTCAACGGCTTCGGCACGGCGGTCATCGCCGCCTTCGGCGTGGGCACGCGCATCATCGGGCTCTTCAACATGCCGGCCATCGGCTTCTCCCGCGCCACCGCCTCACTCGTCGGGCAGAGCATCGGCGCCGGACGCCCCGATCAGGCGAAAACGGTGCTTCGGCAGTCTGTCCTGACGATTCTCGCCTTCATGAGCGTCGGGATGACACTGACCTTCTTCTTCGGGAACCTGGTGGTCCGCTTCTTCGTCGACGACCCGGCGGTGGTGGAGGTCGGCGCCGTGATGTTCCGCGTCGTCTCGATCTCGGTCATCCCGTTCGCGTTGTTCACCGTGGCAAACGGCGCCTTCCAGGGCGGCGGCGACACGAAGCCGGTGATGTATCTCAACGTCGCGCGTCTGTGGGGACTGCGTGTGCCGGTTGCCTATCTGCTCGCCGTCGTCGTCGGCATCGGTCCGCTCGGGGTGTGGATGTCGATGGTCGTCTCGAACGTCGTCATCGCCGCGGCCGGCTTCTGGATTCTCAGCAAAGGGCGATGGCTGACGGCGCTCGATCAGTCGGCTTTGTAGGTCGAAACTATTACCGACCACAGCTCTGCAAGCCGCGGGTCTCCCGCGCGCTCGGTGCCGGTATCCTTGAGGAAATCGCTGCGCTCGCGCGCGAGCCAGCGATGAAGCCGCCTCGCCCCGTCCGCGGCGCCGGATGCGGCGTGGGCGATTCGCGTCAGCTCGCGCATCTCCTGTCGGTTGAAAAAGACCCGCGTACCGGTCACGTTGATCAGGAACGAGGTCTCGCTGCGGCGGCTGATGCTGACCGGCGGCTCGGGCCGGGCGGCCTGTTCGGTGTTCTCGCCGTCGCGCGCGGCCGGTTCCTCGGACGCGGCGTCTGCCGCATTCGCCGCCTCTGCCGCCTTCGCCGCCTCGATGATCTTCCGTCGCGCATCCGCGAGCTTGCTGTTGTGGTGGAGAATCTCCGCCTGTTGCTTGAGAAAGCGCAGCGACTCCTCGCCGAGCTTATCGAGGATCGCCTCGAGCTCGGCTCGCGTGTCTCCCTGTTCCGATGACTTCTTTCGCGCCATTCTCCGGTTTCCTCCCTTCGGTTCGTCTCCTTTGGTGTGCTCCCTTTCCAAGTGTAGCGCGCCCACTGGCCCGACACGCGGACGTAGTCCTATATTGAGAGAAGGAGGAACGCACCATGGAGCTCAACGGACAGAAGGTCCTTACGATCGTTCACTACGATTTCGACGATCTGGAGTTCTGGTATCCCAAGCTCCGTCTGGAGGAGGAAGGGGTGATCGTGGAGGTCGCCGGCGAGAAGGCGACCACGACCTACACCGGCAAGAAGGGCCTCCCGGCCATGGCGGAGATCGATTTCGGCAGCGTGGATCCCGCCGAATACGTTGCCATTCTCATCCCCGGAGGCTGGGCGCCGGACAAGCTCCGCCGCTTTGACGAGGTTAAGTCCATCGTGAGGACGATGAACGCGGACGGGAAGCTTATCTGTGAAATCTGCCACGCGGGATGGGTCCTCATTTCCGCCGGCATTCTCGAGGGAAAGCGCGTGACGAGCACCCCGGGGATCAGGGACGACATGACCAACGCCGGCGCCACCTGGGTCAATGAGCCCGTCGTCGCAGACGGCAACATCATCTCCGCGCGCAGGCCACCCGATCTACCTGCCTATCTCAGGACCATCATCGGGGAGTTGAAAAAGCGCTGAACGGGGGCGGCGGCCTGATCGCCGGCGGCGGGCTCGTGGCTCGGTACGGTGGCTACGAGGGGGACAATGACGGTGAACTGCAATGGCTGACATACTCCACCAAATTCAGACACTGGTACAAACGGGAGAAGTGCGTGTTTCGGCACACGGATACGACGAGCTTGCCGATGATGGCATCTCGATTCGAGACGTTGTAACCGGCATCGATTCTGCCGTTACCGTTGAACAGTACCCGTCGTATCGGCCAGATCCGGATCGCTGGAGTGGCAATTACCGGGGGAGGCGATAAAGATGCAAGAGAAGAAGAGAACAAAATACATCCACGAAGGCCGTTGCGTTGCGACGGTCGAAGTAACACTGATCGAAGACGACAACGCATGGGCACCGTACTTGAGTCTTGAAGATGCGTATCGACTTGATGATGTACGCGAAGCCCTCCGATCCGGTGATATCCAGTCGGCCGCCCGGTACGGACAAGTCTTCGAATTGCACCCGGTAGCCTGAAAGGACTCGGCGAGACGGGGCGCTTCACCCGCCATCCGGCTAAGAGCAGCCGTTCCCCGCCAGGTTTTCGCTCTGGCCGCCGCAGTTGATCGCTTTCGCTGTCGTGCTCCCTGGGAAACGTGTCCCCTCTTCAGCCGGAAGACTGATCTGAACACCTACCCCTTGTTGCATGGTTGGTGCGCAACGGTATCAATGGAGGTACGGCAATGGCGAAAGATCAAATTGCCTTCTGGCGGCTTTCCCGGTATCCGGGAATAGAGTTCCTCCGCGCGAGCTACGTTGGCCACTCGTATGCTCCTCACATCCATCGCGGCTATGGTATCGGGGTCGTCGAGGAGGGAGTGGAGGAGTTCGAGTACTTGGGAAGAACTTACTCGGCTTCGGGCCGCTCCCTCATTACCGTCAATCCGAACCAGATACACAACGGCCACGGAAGAGGCGGGCTGGGGTGGACGCCGCGAATGGCGTATATCGATGCCTCATACTTTCGCGAGCTCTCTCCCGGGACGCGGAATCAAGATGTATCGCCCCCCTGGTTTCCCGAGGGGATAGTGCATGATGAAGAGTTAACCGAGCTGTTCATTGCCATGCACCGCGCTACGGAGAAGAGCGAGTCTGATTCCACAACTGATTCGCTTCTCGAAGAGTTCGTGCGCACACTCACCGAACGTCACGCCTCTTCGAGCGCCGACAACGAGAAAGGCGGTGAGCGGGAGGCGGTAATGCGGGCGAAGGCGTTCATTCACTCTCATTTCGATAGCTCGGTTTCTCTGCATACCATCGCCGGCCACTCATTTCTCAGTCCCTCCCATTTGTCGAGAGTTTTCAGAAGAGAAACGGGTTTCAGTCTGCATAACTATCTCAATTTCGTCAGGGTAGATCGTGCACGGGCTTTGTTGCGTACGGGGTTCTCTCCGGCGGCGGTCTCATACAAGACGGGGTTTACTGATCAGAGTCACCTCACGTTCTGGTTCAAGAGAATCACCGGAGTCACTCCCTCTGTCTATCGATCCGCCTACAACTAAGCACAAATCTACAAAACAGGTTTCTCCTTTCGCGTTACGATGCAACCTAGTTGTGGCCGAGATGCAGGCGACGAGCTTTGTCGAGGAGATCTTGATCGAGCTTGTAGGGGAAGCTTATGAGCAAAGACTTGTTTCGCGATATCACTGAATCGATAGGCAATACGCCCATGGTGGAGCTTTCGAGTGTGGTGGAAGGAAGAGACCTGCATCTGTACGGGAAGATGGAGTTTCTCAACCCCGGAGGGAGTGTGAAGGACCGGATTGCCCTGCGGATCGTGCAGGACGCCTACGAAACGGGAGATCTCCGAGAAGGGCAGCCGGTAGTGGAGATGACAAGTGGAAACACCGGTGCGGGGCTCGCGGTGGTGTGTAATACACTCGGGAATCCCTTCATTGCCTTCATCTCCGAAGGAAACAGCACGAAACGGGCCGCGATGCTGAGAGCCCTCGGAACGGACGTCCGGCTTGTGCCACAGGAGGATGGGCAGCCAGGGCAGGTTACCGGGAAGGACATAGAGGCAGCGCCGGCACCTTCATCGGCACGTCGAAGCATCTGAAGCGCAAGTCCCCGCACGTCGTCTGTGCCGCGGTCGAGCCGGAAGGGGCCGAAGTGCTTAAGCGCGGTCGAGTCGAAAAGCCCACCCATCTTCTCCAGGGGGCGGGATACGGCTTCGTCCCGCCGAAATGGGACGCATCGTTGGCCGACCACATCATTTCGGTTCAGGACGAAGAGACACTCGAAATGAAAGACGATCTGGCGCGCATAGAGGGCGTGTTCGTCGGTTTTACCGCCGCGGCAAATGTAGTTGCCTCGATCAAGCTCTACGACATGGGCTTCCTGAGAAAGGGAGCTAAGGTGG
>JAWLDL010000214.1:0-4652 GCA_041686675.1 Spirochaetia bacterium
CGGGAGGTTCCCGGGCCGTGGCGGGGCGAGCACGTGGCGGTCGTCGGGGCGGGGCCGGCGGGGCTCTCCGCGGCCTACTTCCTCTCCCGCGAGGGGTTCGCGGTGACTGTCTTCGAGCGCGAGGCGGACGCCGGGGGCATCGTTCGCTACGTGGTGCCGCAGTTTCGCATCAGCCGCGAGGCCATAGAGAGCGATGTCGAGCACATACGGAAGCAGGGAGTGCGCTTTCGCTTCGGCGCCGACGAACGCATCGACGTGGAGCGGCTCAAGGCCGAGGGCTTTGATTTCGTGGTCCTCGGTGTCGGCACCTACGGCACCAAGCCCCTGCCCCTCGACGGCGAGAACGACCGCGTGTATCCGGCCTTTCCCTTTCTCAGGCAGTTCAACGATAGCCCCGGGACACTCGACCTCGGCCGCCAGGTGGTGGTGGTCGGCGCCGGTGACACGGCGATGGACTGCGCCCGGGCCGCCCTGCGAGCGCCGGGGGTGGAACAGGTGAGCGTGGTCTACCGCCGCTCGGAGGCGCAGATGCCCGCAAGCAGGGAGGAGTATGAGCTTGCCCTTCGGGACGGTGTCGAGTTCCTGTGGCTGCGGAACCCCGCGCGCTTCGATGCCGACGGAACGCTCGAGCTCACCGTCATGGAGCTCGGCGAGGTGGACCACTCCGGTCGGCGCCGCCCGGTCGCCACCGATCGTACCGAGACCATTCATGCCGACAGCATCGTCCATGCGGTCGGCGAGCGCCCCGATGCGCAGTTCCTCGCCGAGGCGGGCCTCGAGGCGGATGAGACGACGGGCAGGGTCGCCACCGGCGCGGCCGGGGAAACCGAGCTGGAGAACGTCTTTCTCATCGGCGACAGTCGCACGGGGCCGTCCACCATCGTCTCCTGCATAGCCGAGGGGCGCAGGGCCGCGGACCGCATATGCCGCACCGCCGACCCGGCGTGGCGGCGCGAGGAGCGGATACCGCCCATGGACGCCGCGCGCCGGGAGGCGGAGATCCTCGCGAAGAAGGGAACCGTGACCGACAGGCCGGACCCGGCCGCGGAGCCGGACCCCGCCGTCGGCTTCGAGCCTGCGGCCTTGGCCGCGACGGAGAAGAGCCGGTGTCTCGAGTGCGATTTCATCTGCAACAAGTGCGTGGACGTCTGCCCGAACCGGGCAAACATCGCCGTGCCCGTCTCCGGAGAGATGCTCTTTGCCGATCCCTTCGAGATCGTACACCTCGACGCATACTGTAACGAGTGCGGGAACTGCGGACACTTCTGCCCCTGGGAGGAGAAGCTGCCCTACGTCGACAAGCCCACGGTGTTCAGCACGGCGGCGGACTTCGAAAACAGCAGCAACCCCGGCTGGCTCCTCGAGGGGCAGCGGGTGCGCCTGCGCTTCGGCGGAGAGGAGCGCCGCATGAGCGAGGCGGAGCTCGAGACCGCGGCACGGGGACCCGGCGATGAGGCGCGGTTTGCCCGGTTGTTTGCGATTCTCCGCGGAACCCGGCCGCATCTCTTCGGTCCGGTGGAGCCCGAGATCCCGGGGGTGCCGAGATGATTCTCTTTCGAAACGCAACGCTCGTGGAGCTCGACCCGCCGCGGGTGCGCGAGGGGCAGGACCTCGCAGTCGAGGGCGACCGCATTACCGCCGTCGGGCCCGATCTCTCCGGGAACGGTGGGGCCGGCACGGGGGCGCCCGGCACCGGGGCGCCGGAGCGGGTCATCGACGCAGGCGGCAGGCTGCTGCTGCCCGGGCTCGTGTGCAGCCATACGCATCTCTACTCGGCCTTTGCCCGCGGCATCATGGCGGATATCGGCCCGATGCCGGATTTCGTCTCCATCCTCAAGCAGCTGTGGTGGCGCGTTGATCAGGCGGTCGACGAAGACATCCTCTACTACTCGGCCCTCACCGCCGCCCTCGATGCAATTCGCACGGGCACGACGGCGCTCATCGATCACCATGCCTCGCCGAACATGATCGAAGGCTCTCTCGCCACGATAAAGCGCGCCTTCGAAGAGGCCGGAGTTCGCGGCGCCACCTGCTACGAGGTGACCGACCGTCACGGCGCCGAAGGCATGCGCGCCGGGGTAGAGGAAAACGCGGCCTTTGCGAAGCAGCTCGACACTGAGGCCGCAGAGGGACGCGGCACGGGCCTCGTTGCCTCCCACATCGGCGGGCACGCGCCGTGCACCCTCCCCGACGATGGGCTCAGTCTCATCGCCGATGCCTGTGAGCGCACCGGCCGCGGCTTCCACGTCCACGTGGCGGAGGACCGCTGGGACGTCTCCCACTCGCATTACCATTACGGCACCGACATCATTCCCCGGCTCGACGCCTACGGCCTCCTCGATGAGAAGACCCTGCTCATCCACGGGGTGCACCTCTGCCCCGCGGAGGTCGATATCGTGAACGAGCGCGATGCGTTCCTCATACACAACGTCCGCTCGAACATGAACAACGGCGTCGGCTACAACCGCAATCTTCCGCGGGTCCGGAACCTCGCCCTCGGTACCGACGGCATAGGCGCGGACATGTTCACAGAGACACGCACCGCCTTCTTCAAGCATCGTGATGACGGCGGACCCTGGGGCCCGGACGGCTTTCTCGCCGCACTCGCGGCGGGGAACCGGGTGCTCGAGCGCTCCTTCGCCCGCCCCTTCGGTCGTCTGGAGCCGGGGCATGCCGCCGACCTCGTCCTCGCCGACTATCCATCGCCCACGCCGCTTCACGGCGAGAACCTTGCCGGCCATCTCGCCTTCGCCATGGGGCCCGATATCGTAGAGACCGTCATGGTCGGCGGGCGCCTGGTCATGGAGGACCGCCGCTTCACATGGGACGTTTCATCGGCATATGCCGAGGCCCGCGGTCAGGCCCGGCGGCTGTGGGAGCGGGTGAACGGGATCAAAGCCTGATCGGAGTAACAAGAGAGACCGGAGAGACCGGAGTGACAGGAGAAAGCATGAGCACGACCAACACGAGTACGACGAAGCAGATACTGGAGAAAGCGGCCGCCTACCGGGAGGAAACGGCCCGGATTCTCAGCGAGCTGGTTCAGATCAAGTCCTACAGCGGGGAGGAAAAGGACGTCTGCCTGCGGGTGGAGCAGATGTGTCGGGACTACGGCTTTGACGAGGTCCGCATAGACGGCCTCGGGAGCGTCGTCGCTCGCATCGGCTCGGGGCCGAAGTCCGTGGCGTTCGACGCCCACGTCGACACCGTCGAGGTCGGTGATCCGTCGCAGTGGAAGAAGGATCCCTTTTCCGGGGAGATCGCAGACGGGCTGGTGCACGGCCGGGGCGCCGCGGATCAGAAAGGCGGCGCCGCTGCGATGCTCACCGCCGGGCGCATCCTCCGGGAGCTGGGCTACGATGGTGAGTACACGGTGTACTTCACCTTCACCGTCATGGAGGAGGACTGCGACGGGATGTGCTGGAAGTACCTCATAGAGGAGGAGAACCTCCGGCCGGACTTCATCGTCTCCACCGAGCCCTCTTCGTGTCGAATCCACCGGGGACAGCGGGGGCGCATGGAGATGGTGGCCCGCCTGCGGGGTGTCTCCGCGCACGGCTCAGCCCCCGAGCGCGGCGTGAACGCCGCGTACAAGGCCTCCCGTGCCGCCCTGGCCCTGGAGCAGCTCAACGAGGACCTCGAGCCGGACGAGGACAACTTCCTCGGTAAGGGGACCATCGTGGTCAGTCAGATCGATGCCCGGGGCCCCTCGCAGTGCGCGGTCCCCGATCAGGCCATGCTCTACCTCGACCGGCGTCTGACCTGGGGGGAGGACAAGGAGCTTGCCATCTCGCAGGTGAAGCGCTACGTGGCGGAAGCCACCGGAGAGGACGAATCGGCAGTCTCGGTGACCATGCCGACCTACGAGAAGCGGGGGTGGAAAAACGCCGACTACGGACAGGAGCTGTATTTCCCGACCTGGAAGGTTCCCGAGGAGCACGAGCTCGTGCAGGCCGGCGCGCGGGCCTATCGGGCGCTGTGGAGTGCGGAGCCGGTGATCGACAAGTGGACCTTCTCCACCAATCTGGTCTCCACCACCGGGCTGCATCGGATACCCGGGATCGGCTTCGGCCCCGGCGACGAGAACCAGGCCCACGCGCCCAACGAGGTGACCAGGGTGGCGGACCTCGAGATATGCAGCGCGTTTTACGCCATGCTGCCGTACGTGCTCGAGGAGGCAGCCCGCGGCGCCGGGGAGACGGGGGCCGCCGGTCCCGGCAGCGCCGGCCCGACGGGAGGCGGAGCCTGACGATGCAGTTCTCCTACCGCTGCAGCCTCTGCGGCCGCGAGTATCCCATCAGCCCAGACCGGCTGCTCTGCGAGGAGTGCTCGAAGCGCCAGGAGCCCGACCGGCCCCTCTCGGGCATCCTCGAGGTGGTCCTCGAGGGTAGGGCGCCTGCGGACTGGGAGATCGCCGATCTCCTCCCGGTGGAGCGGGAGTGGTTCCCGCCGATTCCGGTGGGGAACACGCCGCTGTGGGAGCCCGAGCGGCTGCGCCGCAGCACCGGATTCCCCCGGTTGTTTCTCAAGGACGACTCCTGCAATCCCACCGGCTCGCTCAAGGACAGGGCGAGCTACCTCGTCGCCGCCTTCGCCAGGCGGGAGGGCATCGAGCGGATCGTCGTCGCCTCGACGGGGAACGCGGGAAGCTC
>JAWLDL010000215.1:0-4631 GCA_041686675.1 Spirochaetia bacterium
ACGGCGGCAAGCTCGGGTGGCGTCCGGGTCCAGAGAAGCGGGATCAGCGGGGGGAGGGCGCGGGCTGAGATCAGACCCTGTTCCCGGAAGAGTGCGGCCTGCAGATCGGCGAGGCGACCCTCTATGTTTCCCGGCATGCGCAGCGCGGATAGCATCATGGTTCAGATTCATAATACGGCGCGGCGCCTGAGGTGTTCAACGCGCACGATTTTGCTATAATCGGGGCGATGAAACCCCGAGTCGAGTCCGCCGTTAATCAGATCATCGGTATCCTCAAACGCTGGCACGGAGTGGACACGATTTCGCTCGTGGACACCGGCTTCGAGGATATCTACGATCCCTACTTCTTTGTGAGCCTCGATGTGTATTGTTCCGACGACATTCCTGATCCGGAGTCCCGGGAGGAAGAGTTCGCCGACGTCGTGGCCTTCGAAACGCTGAAACTCACCCGCAAGGATCGCTTCCTGCTCGACGATATTCCGTTCCGACTCGAGTACAAGGACATCGATCGATTCAACCGGATCATACAGGGCGCCCGTGGTGCCGGCGGTTCCTTCCGCGACAGCGGCACCTATATGTTCTATCGCCTCAAAGAGGGGCGCGTGCTGTATCAGAAGTCCGATTGGTTGACCGAGGTCCGGCGCGATCTCGATGCCTTCTCCGAAGATTTCTGGAATATGCTTCGGGAGGCATTTCAGGCACGCATGGAGCACTACCTCGGAGATCTTGCTGCCGCGGTCATGCGGGAGGACGATCTCTTCTATCTCATCTCGAGTGCGGGTTTCGTGCGAAGTGCATGCAGCGTCCTCTTTGCCATAAACCACCGGTTCGAGCCGTCGGGGCGACTCCTCTACGAGGAAACCCGCGAGCTGCCGGTGCTGCCGGAGTCCTTTCGCGGACGTTTCGACAGCCTGGTGCGCTCCTCGCAGGCCCTCTCCTCATCCCGCCGCGCCGAGGTGGCCGAGTTGCTCGCAAAGAGCATCGTGGCCCTCTGAGGCATCCGGTCATGATTCGGCACATGATCCTCGCCGCGATGAAGAGACGTAACGCGTCCCGCATCAGCATCCTCTTAGTTGCCGTTCCCGCGCTTGCCCTGTCGGGCTGCGCCGCAGCCGGCCCTCCGATTTCCGTCGACCGTGGCGACGGCGAGGCGGTTTCAGTTTCGGCGGTGGATCAAAAGGATTTCGTCGAGGCTCTCGGGGCGGGCGACGGCGATGCGGAGCAGGAGCCTGTCTACCGTTACCTGATCGACCCGGCGCTGTCCAGCGGCACAGAGAACACCGCGGTGCTCGTGTCCACCTCCGTGTTGCCCGCGGGCTCGCGCCTGCAGCTCCTGAACCGGGAGGGGACGGAGGTCGACTCTCTCAGGCTCCCGGCAGTGCCGGCTGCGATGGAAACCGGCCGCCGCGAGCACGTGCTTCACCCCAGCGATGCCGCCGGCATTCGCGGTGTGACCATCATCCCGCCGCCGGACTGGGAACCGCCGGAAACTGCCGCGAGCGATGCGCCGGTTGCGTCACTTTCGGTGTCGGCGCGTTTCTTCGGCGCGGTGCTGACCGCCGATGCCGTACGTCTCGGTGCGGGGTCCGCCCTTTCCGTTACTCGGGGGTCCTCGCTCGAGTGGACCGTCGAGCTACCGGCCGGGCGAATGGTCTCGAGAGCTTCGGGCGACGACGCGACCGCACACGGCAGGCTGGAGATCGACTACGTCACCGACGTGGAGGGCGATGCCGCCATCGACGATGGCGCCGACGCGCCGACCGACGGGGCCCCGGAGCGCTGGGTGACCCTTGATCTCGCGCGCCCGGCAACCGGCGATGCGGCAACCGGCAACGCGACCAGCACCGACCGTCGCACCTCCGTCTCCTATCGCGCGCGGCTCAGCGCCGGCTCGGGAACCATCGCGATACCCGGGCCCGCGCTGGGCTTCGTGCCCGCCGTCGTTACGGTGAGCTCGGTAGATAGCGGGGTGGCCGTGCGACGGGTGCAGTGGCACGAGACGACGGCGCGGACGGACCCGCGCCGCGCGGACATCAACGCTCCGATCCCGGCCGATCTCGCCACCATTCTCTCCTCCTACCCGCGGAGTGCCTGGCGCCGGGATGAGTTCGAGGTTTTCTCCTGGTCTGCATATCCCGACATTCTCGTCTTCGACACGGCCGACTACGGGACCCAGGCGCGGCTTTTCAGGCGGCTGGCCTTCTTCGTCGAGAAGCGCGGCTTTCGCGGGCGGCTGCTGTCCGACGAGGAGTTATCCGGTCGACACGGGTGGAACGCCCACAATTACCGCCCGGAGGGCCTTGCGACCTTCTTCACGCAGGCCGAGGCCGAGGCTTTTGGGCTCAACGCCGAGGAGGAGCTGCTTCGGGAGCTGCTGCTCGCGAACGGAGTGATCCGAAGGGCCACCGACGGCTACGCACCGGGGAAGGGCGGGATCCTCTCCATTTCCCAGAGTTCCTATCCGCTGCTGCGGGAGCTGCTTATCACCCACGAGGCATACCACGGTGTGTTCTATGAGGAAGAGGGCTTTCGCGACGGCGTGAGGGAGATCTGGAACGGACTCTCGGAGGCTGAGCGAACGTACTGGCGGGGCCTGCTCTCCTATATGACCTACGATCCGGCCGACGAGTACCTGATGATAAACGAGTTTCAGGCCTACCTGATGCAGCAACCTCTCGATCGCGTGCGCGGCCACCTCCGCGGCGTGCTTGCCCCGCGGTTCGCAAATGCCCGCCCGGCACAGCGTCAGGAGATCGAGCGCTTCCTCGCCGAGCACCCTGATACGTTCATCCGCGCGGCGCGGGCGGTGGAGGAGTTGCTGGGCGCGTTCAGCCCCCTTGGCCCCGGCGACGTGCTGCTGCTGCGCCCCGCCGACGGGGAAGCGTAGCGCCGCCCCCGTTCAGGACTTACCCGGAGAGCGTTTTCCGCCCATCTCCTCGATTACCAGCGCGTAGATGGCCATCGCCTGCAGGGCCCGATCGGGGAGGCTCCAGTCATCGCGACCCGAGTACTGGCGCATGACGCGGTTCATCGCGTAGCGTTTCTCCGCAGGCGTCTCGAGGAAGCGGATGTGGCCCGTGCCCATGACGCTGCGGTAGTACATGGTGAACCGACATGCCTCATCGTCGGTGATGAGCTCATGGTCCACGTCGACCACGAAGGCGACCCGCGGGTCACGCTTCATGAGATCGATCTTTCGTCCGGCCGCCGCGCCGTGGAAGAAGAGGGCGGGCGCGCCGCGGCCCTCCATCGTCGCGCCGGGCTCCACGGCCCCCGTCGCCGCCGAGCTCTCCGGCATCCGACCGTAGCCGTAGTTCAACGGCACCACGTAGGGGAAGGGCTCGTCCTTGAGGGCGAGGTGGCAGACCTCTCCGGCTTCGAGTATCTCGTCGATCTCGGCCTGGGAGTGGATCTCTTTATCACTTCGACGCATTTCGTGCATAGAAGGCCATGATATCATGCCGCCGCGGCCTGCGCTCCCCGCGCCGCCCCGCGCCGCCACGAAATTTGCCATTGCCGACCATTTCACGTAGATTGATGATGACAGGCGGCAGGTTCTGCCGAGGAGGCCCCCATGGACGAGAAGACGTCCTCACCACGACCCCGCGGAGAAAAGCCGCAGTGGTTTCACGAGCTCAAACAGTTTCGAGAGGGGGCCTGGGCGCGCGCCGTCCTGCAGCTCGCAAACACCGTTCTCCCTTATCTGGGGCTACTCGCGGTTATGGGATATGGCATGCTGCAGGGATGGCCCTACTGGTCGCTGCTTCTCATTGCGGTTCCGGCCGCGCTGTTTCTGGTTCGCACCTTCATCATCTTTCATGACTGTGCGCACGGCTCGTTCTTCCCGTCGACCCGGGCAAACCGCATCGCCGGGTTCGTAACCGGTGTGCTGACCTTCACTCCCTACGAGGCCTGGCGGCGGTCCCACCTCAAGCATCACGCGACAAACGGTCAGCTCGACCATCGAGGCGTCGGAGACATCATGACCATGACCTACGAGGAGTATCGTGATGCTACCCGGTGGCGGCGGCTGCAGTACCGGCTCTACAGGAATCCCATTGTGCTGTTCGTCCTCGGGCCGTTCTACAACTTCCTCATCGTTAACAGATTCGCAGGCCTCGATGGTACGGCGCGCGAACGCCGGAATGTGCACCTCACCAACCTGACCATTCTTGCCCTCGCCGGGGGTATTTCGGCGGCGTTCGGAGTGTGGACATATGTCGGTGTGCAGTTGCCCGTGATACTCACCGGCGGCGCGGTCGGCATTTGGCTCTTCTACGTCCAGCATCAGTTCGAGCCCGGTTACTGGGCACATGATGATGCGTGGAACCAGCTCGATGCGGCCCTGCTCGGCGCGTCACACTACAAGCTTCCTCCCGTACTTCGCTGGTTTACCGGGAACATCGGGATACACCATCTGCATCATCTCCAGCCGCGCATTCCGAACTACCGGCTGCGCCGCGCGTACCTGGCATTTCCCGAAGCGCGGGTGGGGAGACCGCTGACCCTGTGGCGAAGCTTTCGCTCGGTACGGGCCAACCTCTGGAGCGAGCTCGAAGCCCGGTTCCTGAGCTTTCGAGAGGCTCACCGTATGATGCGTCGGCGGGCGCAGACGTAAACGGGCTGCGCAG
>JAWLDL010000216.1:0-4625 GCA_041686675.1 Spirochaetia bacterium
TGCGGACGCGGTGGCCGGACTGTTGAAACCGTAGACACCTGAGCCGAAAAAATCCTTGAAGTTTATCTTGACGTATTTGTCACCGTATGGTAACTTATCGTCATGTTACTAACCAGTTACATCAGCTATCACGGAGGCTTACAGATGAAACTGACATGCACAGTTGCATGCGCGATTGTCGCGTTCACCACGCCCCTCTTCGCGGGCGGCTCTCAGGAACCCCGGGAGCGCACCGTCCCCGTCGACCGTGGCGTACCTGCGGCGATACAGGTGACCGCCGGTGAGCACTTCACCCACAAGCTGCGCGTCATGCCGCTCATCCGGGTGAGCAACGCACCCCAGATGGCGGCCTGGTGCGAGACCACCGACGGCGAGTTCCTTACGACCCTCTTCGTCACCGATCGGATCGCCACGCAGAGCTGGCGCGGCGCACCCGCCGATCCGGCGCCGACGGAGAGCATCCGTCGTCCCGAGAGTCTGCCGGTGTGGTCGCATCGTCGGGGCGAGATCTACGCTGATGGACTGCCCGTTCCGACGCGCGAGAATCCCATGCCTGATGCAGTAACCACTGCTACCCCGAAAGCCGACTTCAGGATGGCCACACTGCTCCCCCGGGGGTATGAAACGCTCGTGGTGTACTTCGAGGTGAATCACTCGGCCGATTTCAACAACTCCTTCACCGCCGAGGCCGACGAGAGAGAGGCGAACTACTCCGGAGGCGAATGGGGAAGCGGCCAGCCGGCCCTGGTGTACCGCACCGAAGTCCACATTCCTGACATTCGGGATGGCCAGCCGGTGGCTTTGGAGCTCGTGGGGCATTCGAGTCCCGACGGAAGCACCGGAGCAATCGCCGGAGACCTGGAAACGATTACAACCGCAACGGAAATCGTTGACTCAGTGCGCCTCATGGTCGGGACCGGCAATTGATGGTAGAGTAAAATCACGGTCAGGCTGAGCATGGATAAAAAACGCATCGGTTTCGTATCGACGAGGTTTGCAGGTACCGACGGTGTGTCGCTGGAGGCGCGGAAATGGGCCGACGTTTTCGCGCGCCTGGGGCACGAATCATTCTGGTTTGCGGGCGTACTGGACACCGATCCCGACAGGAGCCTGCTGGTGCCGGAAGCCTTTTTCAACACGGAGGAGAACCTCGCGCTGAACAATCTGATCTTCGGCACGCAGGTGCGCAGCAGGCAGATCACGAACACCATCGCGGCGTCGGCGGAGTATCTCAAGGATCGTCTTTACGACTTCCTCGAGCGCTTCGACATCGATGTCCTCGTGCCGCAGAACGCCCTGGCGATACCGATGCATATCCCCCTCGGCGTCGCACTGACCGAGATCATCGCGGAGACGGGTATTCCGACAATCGCTCACCATCATGACATGTGGTGGGAGCGACCTCGATTCCTCGTGAACGCGGTGCAGGATATTCTCCAGTCCGCCTTCCCTCCCGACCTTCCCTCGGTCCGTCACGTGGTGATCAACTCGATGATTCAGCGCGAGCTCGCGGCCCGTCGCGGGCTCACCTCGACGATGATCTACAACGTCATCGACTTCGACGCGCCCCGGGCCGAGTTCGACGAGTTCAACAGTGACTTCCGCGAAAGCTTCGGGTTCTCCGCCGACGACATACTCATTCTTCAGCCCACACGCGTCGTGTCCCGGAAAGGGATCGAGCAGGCGCTCTATCTCGTCAAGCAGTTGGACTTGCCCAACGCGAAGCTTCTCGTGTCACACTCTGCCGGTGACGAAGGCACCGGCTATCAGGACTGGTTGCTCGATACCGCCGCGCAGCAGGGCATCGAAATCCACCTGCTCGCCAACAGGCTCCACGATACTCGGAAGTTCGACGACAAGGGACGCAAGCTCTACACGCTGTGGGATGTCTACCCCCACGCCGATCTCATCACCTACCCCAGCCTCTACGAGGGCTTCGGCAACGCATTCCTCGAGGCGGTGTACTTTCGAAAGCCACTCCTGGTGAATCGTTATAGCGTCTACGTCGTGGATATCGAGCCGAAAGGCTTCGAAACGGTAGCAATAGACGGCTTTCTCACACGCGAGGCGGTGTCTCGCGTGCGCGCAGTCCTCCTCGATCGGGAGGCCCGCGAGGCGATGACGGCCCGAAACTTCGAAATTGCCCGCCGGTTCTTCTCATTCGCGATGCTCGAGCAGCGCCTCACCGGCCTCCTCCAGAGTTTCTTCGGCGCCTCGCCCGAGGTTGCGCGCGGCTCCGACCTTCTCCCGTAATCCGCCGCCTGAGCGACGCTGCGCTACGAGGTCCGGAAGCGCTCCTGATGCGTGTCGCAGAAGTAGGAGCCCCGCCCGGAGACGACCTCCCGCCGGATGCTGCCGCCGCAGCGCGGGCAGCGTTCGCCTTCATTCCTGTAGGGCAGCAGCCACTATTCCGGAAGCCGCTCTGGATCCGCATCCCGCTCGATGGCGATCTCGAGCACGTTCCGCCGGGCATCGTCGAGCCGTCCGCGAGCGCCGGCGTCGAGTTCACCACAACGGGCGGCAGGATGGATTCCCGCCTCGAAGAGCATCTCGTCGGAGTATATGTTACCGATCCCCGCAATGCGCGCCTGGTTCATCAGAAGCGACTTCACCCCGCCCCGCACGGATTGCAGGAGCTCATCGAAGGCGCCGGAATCGAGGTCGAGGGCATCGGGACCGAGATCGTGCTCGTCGATGAATGCTTCGGGAGAACCCGTGATCCCCGCGCGTCCGAGCATGCGTTTGAGGATGTAGTGCAGTGACCCGCCACCCGCGAGGTGAAATGCGATCCGGGAGTAGTCCGGCTCCCCGTCCTCCGACACGTGCCGCAGGAATCCGGTCATTCCGAAGTGAAGCGTGAGCCAGACGTCCGGCGTCAACCTTACGAAGAGATGCTTTCCGTGGCGACGGGTCCGCCCGAGCCGGGTACCGGCGAGCAGCCGCTCGAAGCGACTGGCGGCGATATCCTCGAGACACCGGGAGTCGCGCACCTCGGCCTCCACGATATCGGCACCTCCGGCGTGGCGCTCGAGATAACGGCGAAAGACTTCGACATCGGGCAACTCCGGCATAGGCACCCCCTCTCGTTAAAGCCTACTCACGGGACCCACCGGCGACAACCACGTCGGAAATGCAGACAAAGGGCACCACGATGGTGTAGCATCGCGCACGTTGCATGAATCCGAAGCTGGTTTTTCGCGTGATCGCCTTCTTGCTTCTCATCGTAGCCGCTCTCATGCTGACGCCGGTCGTGGTCGCGTGGTACTACGGCGAGCATGAGCTCATCCGACATTTTCTCATCCCTATCGGTGTTCTCGCCGTTGCCGCCTCGGGCTTCCTGATCCTGACCAGCAGTGAGCAAAGCGACCTCAGCACGCGGGACGGTTTCTTCCTCGTCTCCGCGAGCTGGGTACTGGTATCCCTGTTTGGTGCGGTACCGCTGTACACCTCCGGCGCCATCCCGGAGTTCGTGGACGCGTTCTTCGAGACCATGTCCGGGTTCACGACAACGGGAGCCTCGATTCTCACCGACATTGAATCACTTCCACGATCGATGCTCTTCTGGCGCTCACTCACCCACTGGCTGGGCGGCATGGGAATCATCGTGCTGACCGTGGCGATTTTCCCCATCCTGGGAATCGGCGGATTGCAGCTTCTCAAGGCCGAGGCCCCGGGGCCCACCGTCGACAAGATCACCCCGAAGGTCACCGAAACCGCAAAGATTCTGTGGCTGACCTACTTCGGGCTGACGGCCGCCGAGACTATTCTTCTGCTCATCGGCGGGATGGACCTCTTCGATTCTCTGACGCACACATTCGGCACGCTTGCCACGGGCGGCTTCTCGCCGAAGAATACCAGCGTCGGCTTCTATAGCTCTCCCTTCATTCACATCGTCGTTACCGCATTCATGGTGATGGCCGGTATAAACTTCGTCATGTACTACAAGCTCCTTACCGGCCGCGCTATCGGGATCCTGCGGGACACGGAGCTGAAATCTTACCTTCTGATATTCGCGGTCAGCTCTCTTGTCGTGGCGTTCGGTCTGCACCGCGCAGGTGTTTACGAGACCTTCGGAAC
Organism: Spirochaetia bacterium; assembly: GCA_041686675.1. Classification (GTDB taxonomy): domain Bacteria; phylum Spirochaetota; class Spirochaetia; order DSM-27196; family PWMO01; genus JAAAOH01. The sequence goes on from JAWLDL010000216.1 coordinate 4,078, forward strand.
CAGTCTCCGCTTCGGCGCCTTCCAGGCCGCCTCCATCCTCACCACGACAGGCTACGTCACCGCCGACTACGCCACCTGGCCCGCTGTGTCGCAGGCCGTGCTGTTCATACTCATGTTCGTCGGCGGCTGCGCCGGCTCGACCGGGGGCGGCATCAAGGTCGTGCGCGTGGTGACCCTCGTCAAACAGGGTTTTACGGAGATGCGCTACCTTCTCCACCCCCGCGGTGTGTTCGGCGTGAAACTCAACGGGGAACCGGTGCGGAAGAACATCGTGTACGCTATCTCGGGTTTCGTTTTCCTCTACGTGACTGTTCTGCTCGTGACGACATTTGTAGTAGCGACCGGCGGGTACGGGCTGCTGAGCAGCTTTTCGACCGCGCTGGTGACGCTCGGCAACATCGGCCCCGGGTTCGGGCTGGTGGGCCCGGCGGAAAACTATGCATTCTTTGAGGACTACATAAAGTGGTACCTGAGTTTCGTCATGATGCTCGGCAGGCTGGAGGTGTTCACCGTTCTCATCGTGTTCACCCCCTTCTTCTGGCGCAGAT
>JAWLDL010000217.1:0-4616 GCA_041686675.1 Spirochaetia bacterium
ATGCGGGCAAACTCCCCGAGAAGCTTCTTCACCGAGGCCTGGCGGATGCTCGCGAGGACGCGGTTCTGCTGCAGCATCTCGCGACTGACGTTCAGCGGAAGGTCTTCGGAGTCGATGATGCCACGAACAAAGCGCAGGTAGGTGGGCATGAGCTCCTTCGCATCATCGGTGATGAACACCCGCTTCACGTAGAGCTTCACGCCCGGCTGGTAGTCGGCGTAGTACATGTCGAGGGGCGCCTGCTGCGGCACGTAGAAGAGCGTCGTGTACTCGAGCGTACCCTCGGCCTGTGTGTGGAGGTAGAGCAGGGGATCGTTGTCGTCATGGGAGATGGTCTTGTAGAACTCGTTGTAGTCTTCCTCGGTGAGCTCCGATTTGGACCGCTTCCAGAGCGCGGAGGCGGAGTTCACCTGCTCCTCGGTGAGGTCCTCGGACTTCACCTTGCCCTGGTCGTCGTACTCTTTCTTGGTGTAGTAGAGGTAGATCGGAAAGGCGATGTGATCGGAGTACTTCTTCACCACGTCCTGGATCTGCCAGCGACTCGCAAACTCCTTGCCGTCGTCGGTCAGAAAGAGCGTCACCGTCGTGCCATGCCCGTCCCGTTCGGCAGGCTCCAGGTCGTAGCCGCTTCGCCCGTCGGAGGTCCAGCGCCATGCCTGTTCCTCGCCGGCCTTTCGCGAGATCACCTCCACTCTGTCGGCGACCATGAACGCGCTGTAGAAGCCGACGCCAAAGCGCCCGATGAGGTTCGAATCCTTCTTGCTGTCACCGGAGAGCTGGGAGAGGAAGTTCTTCGTACCGGATCGCGCGATCGTGCCGAGCTGCTCGTTGAGGTCCTGCTCGTTCATTCCGATTCCGGTGTCGGCGATGGTGATGGTGTTCTGGTTTTCCTCATCGAAGCTTATGTCGATGCGGGGATCGAAGTCGAGGTCCTTGAAGCTCTCGTCGGCGAGGGTGAGGTACTTGAGCTTGTCGAGCGCGTCGGAGGCGTTCGAGATGAGCTCCCGGATGAAGATCTCGCGATGCGAGTAGAGAGAGTGGATGATGAGGTCGAGCAGTTGGCTGACCTCGGTCTGAAACTCGTGCTTGGCCATGGTTACCTGTCCCTTTTGTGTGCGTACATGTGATCAGTCTGTGCTATGCGGGTAAGATAACAAGGCGCGGCCCGCAGGGCAACGGAGACGGAGCCGTCAACCCCCGTGACCGTTGCCGCCGCCGAGCTCGTAGAGGTAGATGCGTGAGTTCCGCGCCCGGTCGTAGTGCTCGCGACGGCTTTCGGGGATGTCCCCGGTGCTTCCCCGGCGGAAGCCGAACTGCAGGAACCAGTCGGAGGTGCGGGTGGTCAGGGCGAACACGCGCCTGAGCCCCTGCTCGCGCGCCCGCTCGAGGAGATAGGCGACAATGCGCCGGCCGATGCCGAGATGCTTGTAACTCTCGTCGACCGCAAGCGCTGCGATCTCGGCCATCTGCTCGCCGAACGGGTGCAGCGCCCCGCATCCGTGGATCGAGCCGTCCACCTCGTACACGACGAAATCGTCGAGGGCGGCGAGGAGATCCTCCTCGTGACGGGGCACGAGGTAGCCGGCGGCAACGAGGGGTTTCATGAGCCGCAGCACGTCGGGTACGTCATCACGCTCCATGCGACGAAGGCTCTGGTAGACGTTGGCGTGAACCATCGTCCCGACGCCCATGTTGGAGAAGATCTCCTTGAGGATGACACCCTCCACGGTACCGTCAACGATGTGCGTTCGCTCAACGCCGAGCCCTGCCGCCTCGCAGGCATGGCGCACCAGGGTGACGCCGGCATCATCGGGGAGTGCTGCCTCGTTTGCCTGCACGAACTCCCTCGCCTCTCCGACGGTCATGCGCGAAATGCGGCTCCCCTCCACCGCATCGACACCCGAGGGCAGCGTGTAGCCGCCCTCCTGCCCGACCGGCGGGCGGCCATCGGTGAGAAAGAAGAGCTTCGAGGAGACCAGGGCACCGCTTATGACAACCGCGAGCTCGCGGGAGGAGATGTTGTAGGGTTGACCAGAGGCATTCCAGCCGATGCAGGGGAAGATGGGAACGGTGCCCTGATCGAGGACCTGCCGCACCATGTCGGTGTTGATCCGCTCCACGATTCCCGCATCGCCGTAGTCGACACCGTCGCGTACGCCCACCGCGCGGGCACGCACCCAGTTACCGATGACGGCGTTGGCGCGTTGTCCGGCAAGCAGGGTCATCACGCGGTTTGCCGTGTCGAAGGCGGCCATCTTGATGAAGGGGGTAGCCTCGGGGCTGACCACTCGCACCTCGCCCTGCATGCGCCAGTCCACGCCGTAGCGGGTGAGCACCTCGTCTATGCGGGTGGCCGCACCGGCAACGATCACGATGTGGATGCCGAGCTGACGCAGAAGCACGATGTCTCGCACCAGGCTCGAGAAGCCGGGGCCGGTGATGACCCCCGCCTCGATCTGGAACACGAAGGTGCGCCCCTGGAAGCGGTTGGCGTAGAGAAACGCCTCGCGGATAAGCTCCACCTGTTCGCGAAGCTTGGTCTCGTCCATGACTATTGATACTGTATGACGACCGGCCGCGGCTCGAGGGAGAACACTTCCTCGGGTGTCATCAGCGGGTCGTCATAGCCTCCGTCCCGCCAGGATTTCGGAAGGAAGAGCTTGAAGCCTTTGAGCGGGATGTTCGTCGCCCGAACGTTGTACTCCCACGAGGCCCGCTTGTGGTGCGGCGGGCCGAAGCCGTCGGCATTATGCACCAGATCGATCCGCTCAAAATCGGCGCGTACGCGCTCGCGGTTCTCTATCATCCGCCAGTTGAACTGGTGCACGAGAAGCATCTTCCTGCCCTCGATGTCGTTCTCGATCATGTACTCCTGCATCAAACGCTGCACTTCGTTCACCTCTTCGGCGGTCACGCTGCCGATGACTTCGTTGGGACGGTCGGTCGACCACTCCGGATCGAAAGCGAGGTGAACGCTGTCATATCTGAGGAACTCGAACATCGTCTCCACCGATGAGACCACATCATGCTGCCCGATCTGATGGTCGAGGATGACGACGAAATCATTCTCCTCGGCGAAGCGGATGTACTCCATGAGCTTTGCCCGCTGCAGGATGCCGACGTCGGCTTCAACGGTCGCGGTGGCGTAGATGATGTGGAACCCGGGCACGACCCCGCGCTCGCCGTTGAACTGGTCGTATTCGGCAGCGAGATCACGCAGCCGCTCGGCGTTGTCCTCGATGGAGTTCTCTCCGAGGATCCCCATGCCGGTAGAAAAGGGGTGGCCGTAGAAGGCGACGACATCACGGCGATCGAGGATGCCGGCGGGTCTCTCGAGCTCGGGCTCTGGTTCCGGCTCCAGCTCCAACTCGGGTTCGGGCACCGGTACCGGCTCGAAATCCTCGAGCGGGTTCTGCGTGGCAGTCGCACCGGACTCCGCGCCCGGATCGGCGGTGGGATCCACGTTGGCCACGATCTGCACGTCGGCAGACGTCGGGCCCGGTTCGGGCTCCGTGGCGGCTACGGGTCCGGCGAAAATCGTCAAAAGCACAAGGAAAAGCAGCTGAAGTCTGGTCGCCATTGCGGTTGTGGAGTGTATCCGCTGTTTGCAAATTGGACAAGCATTGCCTATAGTGTAGCCCATGAGTCGGCTTTCGCCCCTCGTTCTTCTGTTCATTGTGCCGCTCACCCTCCTCTCCTGCTCGCCGGAACCGGAAGCCGATATTTCCGACCTCGAACGCCGTGTCACGAATGTGCTGCGGCTCCACAGCTACGAGCACGTCTACCGAGATATAGTATATTTCGGCGAGGAACGCACCTTCCTTTTCTTCAAAACGATGGATCGGAGGCTCCTTTTCTCCGTGGATATCGTCGTGCGCGCCGGCGTGGACCTCGCCGAGGGTATCGAGGTTCTCACCGATCGAGGGAACCCTGAGCGCGTCGTCGTGCGCCTGCCGCCGACACGCATTTTGCGCGTGGACGCCGACGAGGCCACGATCCACCAGTATTTCTCCCGCACGCGAGGTGGTGATGTGGGTTGGCTCGAGTACGGGGCGGAGATCGAGGGCGTGAAGGAGCGCGTGCGCGCGGACGCGATTGAGCGCGGGATACTTGCAAAGGCGCAAGACAACGCCCGTGAAATGGTAGAGAACTTCTTCACCATCGCGGGCTTCGAAGAGGTCGTCTTTCGTCCCGCTGCTGGGTACGAGTCGGGCGACGGATTGGGCGACGGGGAGATTCGGGGGTAGGTGGTGCTCGGCTCGCGCGTTCTCACCAAAGTCCTGCTGCGCATCCTGCTTCCGGCGGCCCTCGTCCTTGCCGTTCTCATCGCGCTTGTGCGGTTCGAGATCCTCGATGCACCTCTTCGCCGTCTCGCGGAGGACATCGGCCTCATGAGCCGGGAGACACGGAGCACCTCACAGATCATCCTCGAGGAGCTCCGCGACGTCTACGCGCTCGAGACGGTGGAGTACATCTATCGCACCGTCTTTCCCTTCGACTACATGCCCGAGACGACCAACCTCACCGATATCCTGAACACGCTCCGCTACAACAGCGGCCCCATCAACGAGGTCCTCACCGAGGATCAGCAGCTCTACTTCGACGCATTCAATCTG
>JAWLDL010000218.1:0-4587 GCA_041686675.1 Spirochaetia bacterium
ATCTTCTTCTCCTCGTCGCTCATGGTCACATTTCGCCGCTCGAGGCCGAGTATCACCTTGTCGCGCGCGTCGGTGATGTCTTCCATGTTGATCTTCTTCTTCTTTGCCCGCGCTGCGAGGATGGCGGCCTCGTTCAGGAGATTCCGCAGATCGGCACCGCTGAAACCCGGGGTTCCCTGGGCGATCTCGTGGAGGTTTACATCGTCTTCCATGGGGCGCTTTCGCGCGTGGATGTGGAGGATCTCCTCGCGGTCCTTGACCGTCGGCAGGTTAATGAGGACCCGGCGGTCGAAGCGTCCAGGTCGCAGCAGCGCCGGGTCGAGGATATCGGGACGATTGGTTGCCGCGAGCACGATGGTGCTCTCATTGGGCTCGAAGCCGTCGAGCTCGGAGAGGAGCTGGTTGAGGGTCTGCTCGCGCTCATCGTGGCCGCCGCCGAGACCGGCGCCGCGGTGGCGACCGATGGAGTCGAGCTCGTCGATGAAAATGATGCTCGGGGCCTTCTTCTTTGCATCCTGGAAGAGATTCCTCACGCGGGAGGCGCCGACGCCGACGAACATCTCCATGAAGTCGGAACCGCTCATGCTGAAAAACGGTGCCTCCGCCTCGCCGGCGATGGCCCGCGCCACGAGCGTCTTACCGGTACCGGGAGGGCCGACGAGGAGCACCCCCTTGGGCGTCTCCGCGCCGATTTCGACGTAGGCCTCGGGGTTCTTCAGGTAGTCGACAATCTCCATGACCTCGGTCTTCGCGCCCTCGAGGCCCGCCACATCGTCGAAGGTGGTCTTGGTGTGTTCGGTCTTGTCGTAGAGCTTTGCCTTGTTCTGCCCCACGTTGAAGATCCCGCGACCCTGAGAGCGCATGTTCCGGTAGATCGAAAAGCCGATCCACACGAGCAGCAGCAGCGGCAGGAGATTGAAGAGCACGCCGAGGAAGGACACGTCGTCTCGGGGGGGGCGCGTGTAGATCGTGACCTCATTGTTGCGCAACAACTCCATTATGCCCGTGTCTCCGAACGAGGGCACGTAGGTGACGAAGGTCGATCCGCCGGGAATCGTTTCTCCCTCATCGGTCTGCACCGACTGGCTGAACTCCCCCTCCACGTGGTTGCCCGAGATAATCACCTGGCGAACGTTCCCCTGCTCCACCTGCTCGCGGAATTGCGTGTAACTGACGTTTGGCTGGGTACCGCCGTTGGTGAACACGGTTGTCAGAAGAGGCAACAGAAGCAGCAGCGGGAAAATGATCATGAACCAGCGGCGGTTCCCGGGGCCTCCGGGGAATTGCCCCTGATTACCGTTCTCGTCGCCGCCGTTCTGACCGTTGTTCTGTCGCTTGTCCCTGTTATCCTTATTACCGTCCATGCATCCTCACTTATTTCCCGGCGTCGGGCTCGAAATGTGATCGCAGCGACGCCTCGTAGTCCTCTCCAAGGTCGGAAACGCCGGCATAGGCCGGTGCGTCACGGATAACCTCGGTTTTCAGGCTGACGCTCACTGCACGATCCTCCCACCGGATACCCTCCACCCAGTCGGGGGAGACGAGCACCCGCTTGCCGGGCAGCAGTTTGTGTGAATCGACCACGAGGTAGCGCACGCGCCAGGTTTCGTATTCCGCGAGGAAGTCATCGACGTATCCCGCGGAGCCGTCGACACCATCGACACCGTACCCCATGATCTCTGCGCAACTGCGCAGTCGCTGCTCACTCCTGTCCTCTTCGTGCGGGGCCGGGAGATCCGGTCCTTCGCCCTCGAGCGGCGGAAGGCCCCGCGCGTATGCGGCCGTGGCCCAGATGTCCGGACCGGCCCAGTACGGAGTGAGATTGTAGTACTGAAGAAAGCGTTCCTCCTCGCGTCTCGAAACGGGCTTTCTGAAATCAATGCTTGGGCTTCCCTTGATTTCCTCGACCGTGAGGTCGACGTGAATCCGGCGGGACTGTGCATCAATTGCCTCTACCGACGCGGGGCTGAGCAACACCTCCTTACCGAAGATAAGGGGTCCGGTTTCCACGACGAAATACCGAACGACCCATCGCTCATCGTCGAAATATACGTCTCTCACATGGCCGATATCGCCATCGGTTCCATGAAGAGACACTCCCTTGAGGTCGGAAAAAGAGAATATCATAACGTCCCCTCTAATGTAATAACAGGGTGGGCCCGAATCCAGTCCGTCCCGTTGCCCTATGCAGTATCAAACGGGAGGACGACGGACACGCGGGTTCCTTCTCCGCGAACCGATTCGATATCTACGGTGCCGCCGAGAGCCGTCACGCGTTCCCGCAGGGAGAAGAGGCCGAAACCCTCGTTACCCTCGAGATCGCTCGGGTCGAAGCCGATCCCCGCATCCGAGACCGATAGCTCGGCGTGCGTCTCTGTCGCCTCCATGCGGACCGTCACAATGGATGTGCGTGCGTGCTTGACGACGTTGAACAGGAGCTCTCGCAGGGTCCGAAAGAGGAATCGGCGCACGGGATAGGGAAGGTCGTGCTCGTCGAGGTGGTCCTCGAAGGTGATATCGAGTGCGTGGTTCTCACCGAAATGATCTATCAGCCAGCGGCTCGCGGTGCGCATGTCCTGCTCTTCGAGCACCGGCGGGCTGAGCTCGGTGATGATGTTGCGGGTTTCCTCGAGCATGCGCTGGTTGAGGCGTCGGACCTCCTCGAGCTCGGTACGCTGGTTCTCGTCCGCAGCGCCGTGAGCGAGCAGACCGAGCTTCATGCCGGCGCTCACGAGGGTTTGCCCGATGAGATCGTGCAGATTCGATGCAATGCGGCGGCGTTCGCGCTCCTCCACATCCTCGAGCTGCGAGGCGAGCGAACGCAGGCGCTCGCGGTTGCGCCTCAGTTGTCTCTCAATCGTCGCGCGTACTCTGTTCTCTGCCTTCAGAGAGCGGTTTGCGGCCTCGAGTTCGGCCGTGCGCTCGGCTATCAAGTCCTCGAGGCGGTTTTCCGTTTGCTCTATGGCTTCTCGCTGGAGGGCGAGCTCCGTTTTGCGCACCCTGAGCTCGGTCGTCAGCTCGTCGTCATCGCCGTCGGCCCGGGAGGTATCCTCTTGCCGTACCAGTGACTCGGCCTCTGCGTGAAGCTGTTCGAATCTTACATACTTAGACATACACCTATGTTCATGGTGCCTGTGCTCAACCACTTAGACAATAGACTCTTTGGAATATGTGCGGTCAGCGCGGGGGGAACTACACTATACTAGAGTTATGGATTTCTTCAGGGACTTCTACATCGGCTTTGCAGCCAGTCCAGGAGAGGTGGCGTTGGTCATTCTCCTCATCGTTGCCTTTATCGGCGCGCTCGTCGCGACCTTCGTGATCCGCTCGCGCCGGGAGGCGCGGGATCGTCGGCGACGAGCTGAAGAGGCGTATCAGCAGCATCTGCAGGCGTTTTCGCTGACACCCTCGGACCAGGCAGCAATCGAGCGGATGGCGCTGCATCTGGACGCGCCCGAGCGCAAGTACCTGCTCCTGGTCAGTCAGGGCATCTACAACTCCTGCGCCGAGCGCGCCCTCGAGGTCGGCGAGCTGAACGAGCAGCAGGTTGCATCCCTGCGCGTAAAGCTCGGTTTCGCCGGAAAGCAGACCACCAAGCCGCCGACATCTACGACCGAGATCCCCGTCGGAGCAGCCGTTCTCCTGCGTGCGAAGGAGGAGGCCCCCGTGCAGGCGCGCGTGCTCGCGCAGGAGCCGGACTCCCTTCTCGTCGAGTATGACGAGGAGGCCGAGGTGATCACCTACGGAACGGCCCTTACCGTGCTCTATCAGACCAACGCCGGCATTTACGCGTTCGAGTCGGTGGTCGAGGGGCGAGAGGGCTCGATTCTCTACCTCGCCCACGACGAGGAGCCGAGTCGCATGCAGCGGCGGGAGTATTTCCGGCTGAACGTCGACTTGCCGGTTTACGTGCGACCGACCGGCTCCAACAGGAAGCCCGTCGCGACGCGATTCATCGACGTCGGCGGCGGCGGGGCGAGTCTGCGCAATCCAAGCCCCAAGTTTGTCCGCGGCACTGACCTCGAGCTGACCTTTCATCCCGACAGCGAGGCCCCGCTGAACCTGCACGGCCGTGTCGTGCGCACCTCACGGCAGGGGCGGGTGCTTCATGTGAAGTTCGAGAAGCTGCGTGAGTCGACGCGCGACAAGATTTTCGGGCTTCTGTTCCGCACGCAGCGATAAGGGCCGGCCGCGGCCGGGTTCCCCGGCCGGCACCTCGGCCGCCGGCTACTCGGGCATTCGCGCACTCTTCTGCACGTAGGGAATCTCGATTGGCTCGTCGTTGAGCGCATGCGACTCTTCGCCTACCTGCACGTACATCTCCGGCTCCGCATCGGGGCCTATCGCTTCCTTTCGGACGCGAATGCGTCCGGGCACGATCTCGAAGTGGAAGAGGTTCTGTCTGTGCACGAGCTTGAACTCCAGGCGGTTCCAGCTGCGCGGCAGATCCGGGTTCACGTCCAGATGGTCGCGGAAGAGATTGATACCGGCAAAGTTCTCCACGATGATGTCGATCGTGCCCGCCATTACCCCGCAGTGGATCGCCTCGCGGGTGGTTCCGCCCTGCGTATCGTAGATATCACTCCG
>JAWLDL010000219.1:0-4551 GCA_041686675.1 Spirochaetia bacterium
ACACATCGTTCTTGCCCTCCTCAAAGAGGGAGGCGGACTTGGATATAAGGCACTCGAGAAGGTCATGATCGACCCTGCAAAGATGCAGCTCGAGCTCGAAAAGGCTATTCCCAAGAAGCGCGGGGGATTCATCCTTGGTGATGTGCCTCCGTCACCCCGGGGCAAGAAGGTCCTCGAGGACTCCGCGGAAGAGGCGAGAAATCTCGGGCACGAGTATATCGGCACCGAACATCTTCTGCTTGCGTGCTTGCGTGAGCCGAACGGCGAAACGACGAAGTTTCTCGGCAAACACAATGTGACCATAGAGACACTGAGAGAGGTGATTGCCGAGCTCAGCGGGTCCACCACCGGCGGTGGTGCGACGGCATCCCGGCTTCCGCAGCAGAAGAGAAAAATGCAGCAGGGACAAACAGGAAAGAAATCCACGCCGACGCTGGACGAGTTCGCACGTGATCTCACCGAACTGGCACGTGAGGATAAGCTCGATCCGGTCGTGGGACGTGACAAGGAAATAGATCGCGTCATCCAGATACTGGCGCGTCGAACGAAGAACAACCCCGTTCTCATCGGAGAGCCCGGTGTCGGCAAAACCGCCATCGTTGAGGGGCTCGCGCAGAAGATCATCGACGGCTCGGCGCCGGAGGTGCTCATCGGAAAGCGCGTGCTCACCCTCGACCTGGCGTCACTCATCGCCGGCACCAAGTACCGCGGTGAGTTCGAGGAGCGGCTGAAGCGGGTGATGAAGGAAATCATCAACGCCGGGAACGTCATCCTCTTCATCGACGAGCTTCACACCATCATCGGTGCCGGAGGCGCCGAGGGTGCCATCGACGCATCGAACATGCTCAAGCCGGCGCTTTCGCGCGGCGAGATACAGTGTGTCGGCGCGACGACGCTCAACGAGTACAAGAAGTACATCGAGAAGGATGCGGCGCTCGAGCGACGCTTCCAGACGATCTTCGTCGACGAGCCGTCGGTCGAAGAGACCATCGAGATCCTCAAAGGGATCAAGGAACGTTACGAGGACCATCACAACGTGTCCTTTACGCCGGGTGCACTCGAGGTGGCCGCGATGCTCTCGCGGCGCTACGTGCCGGATCGATTCCTTCCGGACAAGGCCATCGACCTCATCGACGAGGCAGGATCGCGAAAGCGCATCCACAACAGCGTCCGCCCGACCGAGCTTGCCGATCTCGAGCGGCAGATCGACCGCCTGAATCAGGAGAAGCTCTCCCTGGTGAACTCGCAGAACTACGAGCGCGCCGCCGCCGTCCGCGACGAGGTGCGTCAGCTCAAGGGCCGGGTCGAAGAGCTGAAGAATCAGTGGAAGGTGACGCTCAAAACCGAGCAGAACGTGGTGGACTCCGACGACGTACAGTACGTGCTCGCCGACATCACGGGTATTCCGCTTGCACGCATCGCGCAGAGCGAGCAGCAGAAACTCCTCAATATCGAGGAAGAGCTCCACAAGAGCGTCATCGGCCAGGACGATGCCATCAACGCCATCTCCTCGGCCATCCGCCGGTCCCGAACGGGCCTCAGCGCCCCCGAACGGCCCATGGGCTCGTTCATTTTCCTCGGTCCGACCGGTGTCGGTAAGACGCTTCTGGCGAAGAGCCTCGCGGAGTTCATGTTCGGCAGTGATGAGGCGCTCGTGCGCATCGACATGTCGGACTTCATGGAGAAACACAACGTCTCGCGCCTCGTGGGTGCGCCTCCGGGCTACGTCGGCTACGACGAGGGTGGACTTCTCACCGAGAAGATCCGCCGCAAGCCCTACAGCGTGATCCTCCTCGACGAGATCGAGAAGGCGCATCCGGACGTATTCAATATCCTGCTTCAGGTTCTCGAGGAAGGGCAGTTGCAGGACAATCTCGGGCACACGGTGTCCTTCCGGAACACCATCATGATCATGACGTCGAATGCCGGCGCGCGGGAGATTTCCCGCGACTCCATGGTCGGCTTCCAGACCGATGAGGACATGATGAACTATCGGGAGATCAAATCCTCGGCGATGAACGAGCTCAGGCGGCTGTTCCGTCCGGAGTTCCTCAATCGTGTCGACGAGACCGTGGTCTTCCACAGCCTGCAGCAGAGCGAGGTCCGGCGCATTCTCGAGATCCTGCTTGCCGAGGTGCAGACCCGGCTCGCGGAGAAGGAGATCGTGCTCGAGGTCACCAAGAAGGCCAAGGAGTACCTCATCAATCAGGGCTTCGACATCAAGTTCGGTGCCCGCCCGCTGCGACGGACCATCCAGAAGGAGGTGGAAGATCCCCTCTCGATGGAAATCCTCAAGGGCAGGTTCCACGAAGGCAGCCACGTGGTGGTGAGCATCCGCAACGGCAAGATCCACTTCCGCGCCAAGAACACGAAGAAGACCGAGGCGCAGGTACCGGTGGCGGCAAACTGAGCCGACGCGGCCCCGGAAACGGGGCCGCTTCAATTATCGGATCCTCTCCAGCCCTGCCACGGTGTAGTCGAGAGGTGACGGCAACCCCCACTCCCGAACCGGGATTTCTCCGACGGCGGAGGTCACCGCGGAGATCGGCACCCGCTGCTCTCCGTCGTAGTGGAAGCGTTCGAGAAGCGCTCGCGAGGTCGCCGGTTCCACGCCGATCTCCTCACCGCTGCGCATGTTCCAGCATGCGGTACGCCACGCCTCCGGCTCGTCGCGTGAACCGTGGCCGGCCTTGAACACTACATACAGAAGATCGTCGTGCCGCTCGAAGTAGGATGACCGTAAAGGCAAGTGTCGGGCCGATTGGGAACCGGCTCATTTGTGGTCTTACATCTGCTCGCGATCCTCTGATAAACGACATGCAAGACGCTCGAAGCGGCACTATACTATCTCCTGATCGTCGTAGACGGTACCGATCTTCTGTCCAACAGGAAGGAGCGCTATTATGCCCGGTCGCGCCGTTATCCTTGAAGACTCCAACGGGGGCCGGGTCGCCGACCCCTCCGAGTCACAGATCCTCAGAACGGTAGAGCACATCGGAGACTCGCTTGACCACTGCATTCTACATCTCGGTGGCGAGGAGTATCTACAGACAGCAGGCGAACACAATCGTCTGTTCATCGAGTACGCCGATGCCGCCGGCATGTTTCGCAGCGCCAAGACGGACTTCCACGCCGGCACTGTGGCGCGAATCTTTGCCGACGCCATGGAGGGCGCGTACGGCTGGAGGCGGGAGTACGTGTTCGATCGCACCGGCGCAGGCGCCGGGGTTGCAGATGGGGGCACGGGCTCCGAGGCGCAGCCAGGGGGCGCGAGGGCTTCCGGGACTTCGGGGGCTTCCGGGACTTCCGTGAAAGACCAGCTTCTCGACTCGGTGAAGAAGGGTGTGCAGCGAGAGGCATCCTATGGCGTCGGGCGCATTGTACGGGGGCTCATTCGCAATGTAACGCGGCGTCGGTAGATTCGGTGGAGGACGTCCGCGTCGAGGTTCCAACCTGCAGGGAATCGGCGCGTCGGACTCCTCGAGAAAATCAGTAAGCCGTAACCGACACGAGCATCCACCATGACACGCGATCTCCCGCCGCGAGGCGCGGTAGCCGTCCAAGCCGTTCGGCGGCGGAGAGACTGTCCATGGGCGCGGAGGCCGGCTCGATCGCCACGTTGTTGTGGCCCCAGAGTCCTCCGGCGTTGCACCAGATGCCGTACCACGGGACGATCCGGGGATCGGCAGTCACGCTTATGTCGAGGCTGATCGAGGGCTGCGAAAGGGTGATGCCGAGTTCAGGATCGTCGTTCGGGCGTTCGAAGAAGTACTTCAGGGTGCTCCCGGAATCCGGTGCCGGAAGTGTGTCGAGTCGAGGCTCGGAGCCGGTGCCGGCGCCGGGGTACGGGTAGAGCCTGTCGTATTCGGGCATTGCCGGCGACTCGTGAGCATTCCGCACGGTATCCCAGATACCCGGGACCTGCAGCGAGGACCCTGCTCGGAGAACGAACAGCGGGTGTGCGGCCCACATCCACGGAAGCTCCGCCTCGCCGGTGTTCTCGAGCTCGTACTCGTGCAAGACGCTTGAGGCCCTCAGGGTGGTCGTGCGACGCAGACGGTAGCCCATGGACGGACTCGTCACGCCGAGGGTCACCGAGGTTTCACCCGAAGACTGGAGGACCTCCCAGGGCATGGTCCAGACCTCTCCGTGGTCGGGAACGTCCACCCGGCGGCCGGATTCGTCCTCGAAGCGTTCGGCGTGGATGGCAGGAAACATCTCATCCCATCCCCATCCCTGCTCCGCATCGAAGGCTATACCGGCCGCAACGCTGGCGGCCGTCTTGTAATCGGCCGCCGTGCCCCCTCCGTCCCCGGCCGGCTGCCACAGGAGCTCGGTGGCAGTGGGTTCGTGGTAGAACGAGGCAATTTTCGCGCCCCGCTCGGGGAGGACGGTGAAGCTCAACTGTTCGCTTTCGAGGCGATGCATCATACTCCCTCAACCGCGGGGCGTCGTCGCCTCCCGGAGGAAGGCGGCGGTCGTGATGTCTTCGGCAGTGGTACAGGAACGGACCAGCGCGGCCGCGAAATGAGCGCCCGCATGCCCCGGGTC
>JAWLDL010000220.1:0-4548 GCA_041686675.1 Spirochaetia bacterium
GGGCGGGCGGTGGCAACCTCAACCGTCCCCTCGGGTGCTTTCCGCGGGTTCGGCGCGCCGCAGGCCATTTTCGCGCTCGAAATGCACATGGAGCGTGTGGCGCGGGAGCTCGGCCGCTCTCCACTCGAGGTGCGCCGCCCCTATCTCCTCGCGCAGGGTGATCCGACCATCACCGGCGGACACATCCGAGAGTCGGTTATCGTCGGCCAGCTGATAGACAAGGCAGTCGAGCTCTCGGATTTCGAGCGCAAGCGCAGCCGCTACGAGGGTGAGCCGTGGAAGGGAATCGGCATAGCCGTCTTCAATCACGGCTCAGGATTTACCGGGGACGGTGAGCAGCGGATCATCAAGGCGACGGTAAAGCTCCGCAAGGACGCAGACGATCACGTGGAGCTCCTCGTCGCCAACATGGACATGGGGCAGGGGCCGAAGACCACCCTGCGCAAGGTGGCGGGTATGGCCCTCGGTATCCCCCCTGCGGAGATCGGCTACGAGAACCCCGACACCGACCGGGTGCCCGATTCGGGCCCCACCGTTGCAAGCCGTACCGCGATGATCGTCGGCTACCTCGTGCAGCAGGCGGCGGAGAAGCTGAAAGCCGAGTGGCGAAGCGGCGAGGCGCAGGAGGCCGAGGCCCACTACACGATGCCTCCGGGGATGTCGTGGGATCAACAGACCCTCACCGGCGACGCCTACGCGGCGTACGGCTGGGGCGTCAACGTCGTGGAGGTCGAGGTGGACCCGGTGAGCTACGAGCCTACGGTCGTCGGGGCCTGGGGCGTCTACGACGTCGGTGTTCCCCTCGACGAGCGGGTAGTTGCCGGGCAGATACAGGGCGGCATGAGCCAGGCTCTGGGCTTCGGCTCCTTCGAGAACCTCGAGGTGGACGAGGCCGGGGTGTTTCGCCAGCGCACGATGGCGGACTACATCGTTGCCACCAGCCTCGACTTCCCGCGCACCGAAGCGGCCACCCTGGACAACCCCTACGAGTACGGCGCCTACGGTGCCAAGGGAATGGGGGAGATGGTCCACAACGCCGGACACGCCGCATACTGCGCCGCCGTGGAGCAGGCGGTGGGCCGCAGCTGCCCCGACGTCCCCCTCACACCGGAACGACTTCTGGAGATCATGCGATGAAGATAACCTTCACCCTGAACGGAACCTCCCGCACCGTGGAGGCCGAGCCGCTCGAGAGGCTTCTCGACCTTCTGCGGGAAGATCTCGGACTCACGGGAACCAAGGAGGGCTGCGGCGAGGGAGAGTGCGGCGCCTGCACGGTGCTCATCGACGGCATGCTCGTCGCGAGCTGCCTCGTCCCGGCGGCGCAGGCCGACGGGGCCGAGATCACCACCATCGAGGGCCTGGCCGAGAGCGAAGGCGGGAAGCTCCTCGCCGAGGCCTTTGCGGAGGCCCACGCGGTGCAGTGCGGATTCTGCACGCCGGGGATGATGATGGCGGCGAGAGAGCTTCTCCATCACAACCCGGACCCCACGGAGCAGGAGATTCGCCACGCCATATCCGGCAATATCTGTCGCTGCACGGGCTATGACATGATCATAGACGGCATACAGCTTGCGGCACGGCGGGCACGGGAGCGGGCGGACACGCGGGGAGGCGGGGTATGGTAGGCACCGCCCGCGCCGCCGAAACCCTGCGCCCCCGGAGCCTCGAGGAGGCCCTGGAGTTTCGCGCCCGCACCGGAGCCGTCCCCTTTGCCGGCGGCACCGATCTCATGGTGAAGTACCGCGGCTACACCGGCACCGGCGTACACATGCCGTTCCCCGTGCTCTTCCTCGACGCCGTGGCGGACCTCCGGGCAATCGAGGCGGTCGAGGATCAGATTCTGATCGGCGCCGGGGTCACCTGCGCGCAGATGCTCGAGAAGGCGGATGTGCTCCCGGAGCTCCTGCGGCGCGCGGTGGAGCTCATTGCCTCTCCGGCGCTTCGAACCCGTGCCACGATGGCCGGAAACGTCGCGAACGCCTCCCCGGCGGGGGACACCATCCCGCCGCTTTTCGTACACGAGGCGGAGGTGGTGCTGCAAAGCCCCGAGCGGGAGCGCCGCCTTCCCGTGGGCGACTTTCTCACCGGGCCCGGGACGACGGCCCTCGAGGAGAGTGAGATCATCACGGGCTTCGTCGTCCCGCGACTTCCTGAGGGCCGGCTCTATTACCGCAAAGTGGGCACACGGCGGGCCAACGCGCTTTCCAAGCTCTCGGCGGCCGGATACGCGCGCCTCGACGGTGGGCGCATCGCGGAGCTCCGCTTTGCAGTTGGTGCGGTGGCGCCGACGGTCGTACGGCTTCGCGAAGCCGAGAAGCTCCTCGCCGGGGCGGAGATTACGGACATCGACATGCAGGCCCTCCTCGCGGCGGCCGAGGTGAGCATCACCCCCATAGATGACCAGCGCTCCACCGCCGCCTACCGCCGGCAGGTAGCTCTCAACAGCCTGCAGGAGTTCCTGAGCACGCTCGCCGACCCCGCATCATCTGCGCCCGCATCACCAGCGCACCTGTCACCGGAGGAAACATGATCGACCTGACGAAAGACGAGCAACAGATCGACCGAAATGCACGTCTCTGCGCCCGGCAGGGCATCCTGCTGCCGACCTACGCCGAGATGACCGACCCGGAGACGATCCCTGAGGACATCAAAGCCGAGCTCAAAGAGATCGGCCGCGATGAGGTGCATTCGCGAAACCTCTTTCGGGTGACCTGGGAGAACGAGCCGTCGGAGCGCGGCACCTACGGCGGTGTGAACTACTTCGAGATACCTCCGTCGGTGAGCGGGGTAGAGGCGCGGATCATCGGGCTCGTTGGCAAGTGGTTTCCCACCGGCGCCCATAAGGTCGGCGCGGCCTATAGCTGCCTTGCCCCGACCCTGGTAACCGGTCAGTTCGACCCGGAGCGTAACATGGCGGTGTGGCCGTCGACGGGGAACTACTGCCGCGGCGGTGCCTACATCTCGCGCCTTCTCGCCTGCAAATCGGTGGCTATCCTGCCTGAGGAGATGTCCAGCGAGCGGTTTCGCTGGCTGGAGAACATGGCCGATGAGACCATCGCCACCCCCGGCTGTGAGAGCAACGTGAAGGAGATCTTCGACAAGTGCCACGAGCTCGAGGCAGAGCGTGGGGCGGGGGTCTTCATCTTCAACCAGTTCGACCAGATGGGGAATCGGCTCTGGCATCACGAGGTCACCGGACGGGCGATGGAGAAAGTCATTGCCGAGGTTGCCGGCCCCCGGGACCGGGTTGCCGGCGCGGTGGTATCCTCGGGCTCCGCCGGCACCACCGCCTCCGGAGAATACCTGAAAAAACGCTATCCCGCCGCCAGACTGGCCGTCGCCGAGGCGACGCAGTGTCCGACGCTGCTGGCAAACGGCTTCGGCGGACATCGGATCGAGGGGATCGGTGACAAGCACGTGCCCTGGATCCACAATCTGCGGGAAACCGACATGGTCGTCGCCGTGGACGACGAGCAGACGATGCGCCTGTTCCGCCTGTTCAACGAGCCGGTGGGCCGGGAGTACCTGAGAGAGCGCGGCGTGGCGCCGGAGGTCGTCTCGAGCCTGGACGTACTCGGCATAAGCTCCATCTGCAACGTGCTTGCCGCGGTGAAGTTCGCCCGGTACTACGAGCTCGGTGAGGAGGACATCATCATGACGGTGTTCACCGATTCGGAGGCGCTCTACACATCGCGGCTTGCGGAGCTTTCTAAAGAGCGCGGGCCCTACACGCGGGACAACGCGGTTGCCGATTTCGAGCTCCTTTCAGCGACCGGCACCGACCGGCTGCTCGAGCTGCGCTACGATGAGAAAAAGCGCATTCACAACCTCAAGTACTATACGTGGGTGGAGCAGCAGGGAAAGACCTTCGAGGAGATAAACGCCCAGTGGTACGACCGCGACTACTGGGACAACATCAACGCCCTGCGCCCGGAGCTCGACCGGTTGATCGGTGAGTTCAACGACCGGGTCCGGGCCTACATGTAGCCGGAGCGACGAGGACGAGGACGAGGAGGTGCTGAGCGTGGCCGCAGAACGGATCCTGCTGAAAAACTGCTATCATCTCGTGACCGACGCGGAGGATCCCGGCCGCGGGGGTGTCGATGTGCTCATCGAGGGAAATCGCATTGCCGCCATCGGGACGGGGCTGGCGGACGCGGCCGGGGCCGGGGCCGGGGGCGCCATTCCTCCGGGTGCCACTGCCACTGCCGGGGCCGCAGCTGCCACCGCGGGCGCCTCCGGGGCCCCGGAGACCAGAGTGATCGATGCCTCGCGCCACGTCGTGGTGCCGGGCTTCGTGAACACCCACCATCACTTCTACCAGACCCTCACCCGCAACCTCCCGGCCGTGCAGGACGCAGAGCTCTTTCCCTGGCTTCAGTACCTCTACGAGGTCTGGAAGTACGTGGACGAGGACTCCGTGTACTGGTCTACGGCGCTTGCCACCGCGGAGCTCCTCAAAACCGGATGCACCACCAGCACTGATCATCACTACCTCTACCCCGACGGGATCGCCGCCGACATCATGGCCGTGCAGTTTGCCGC
>JAWLDL010000221.1:0-4544 GCA_041686675.1 Spirochaetia bacterium
ACAACCCCCTGCGTGATGGCATGCGTCGGGTCGTCATCGTCCTCTGTGTCCACGCCGTGGACGAAGTCATAGTAGTCGTTGAGCACATTGGTCCCGGCGTGGAACAGCAGAGCCGAGAGGGTGAAGAGGGGTAGCGTCCACCATGCGATGCCGTCACCGGCCGAAGGGGCTATGGCCAGCGCGAGCGCCAGGGCCACGGGCACGAGGGAAGCGGTAAAGGAGTAGGGGCGAAGCGAGACGAACCATCTCCGCAGCGGCGGGGTGGTCGCAGCCTCAGCCATCCTCACCCTCCGGCGCACCCCCCGGCTCGAGGGGATCCGGCCTGCGCGAGAGTCTCAGCGCGGTCCGGTAGAACTCGCCCGCGCGCGCCCCGGCGAAGTGGCGGAAGCCGCACATGAGGTAGTGCATGCGAAGGCCCATGGAGCCGCCCACCCGGATCGCGCCGAAGACCCGCCCGACACTCTCCTCCCCGAGCGGAATGATCCACCCGAGGTCGACCGGCCGAAAGTCCCGAAGCGACCGCCCGCCGATCGCGGCGGCGACGTTGGCCCCGGCGCGCCGCCCCGAGTAGTAGGAGAAGTTGACCGCCCGCCGTGCCGTGGTGTCACCCTTCCACAGCGCCGCCGCATCGCCGGCTGCGAACACCTCGGGGTGCTGCGGCAGCTGCAGCGCCGCCGTCGTGTGAAGGCGGCCGTCCCGCGTGCGCTCAACCTCACCGTCTATCGGAAGCGGCTGGGCGCGCATCCCGGCGGCCCAGCACACCAGGCTGTCGGCTATGTGCGTCCCGTCGGAGAGCACCGCGGTGCCCCCGTAGTAGCTCTCGAGCGCAGTCGCGGTGCGAATCTCCACACCGATGCTGTCGAAGTAGGAGCGTATGCGCCGTCGCTCACCGTCGGTGAGGAAGCCGAGGATGTTATCGGCAACGTCGACGACCGTGATTGCCGGGCGTGCCCCGGCCTCCGTTGCACCGGCTGTGAGACACGCGGCCACCTCGAGGCCGGTGTAGCCCGCACCCACGATCACGATCGGAGCCGTGGGGGCGCCGTGCAGGTGGGACTCGACTGCACCGCGGAATCTCCGCGCGGTCTCGAGGCTGTGTACGGTGTGCAGGGTGCCGTCGGTCGCCTCGAACCCGAAGTACGCCGGCGACGACCCGCTTGCGATGACGAGGTAGTCGTAGTCGTAGGTGGTCTCCCGGCCGTGAATGCGCCGCGAGACGAGATCGAGGCGCTCAACCTCGTCGGTGATGACCTCCACGCCGGGGCCTGCCTCCGAGCCCGCGGCCGGGGCTCCGTCCGCACGCGGACCCGCGCCCACTGCCTCCTCGAGTGAGTGGGCGATTGCGTCTACGCGTACCCTCCCCGAGACGACGTCGGGAAGGGCCGGCACCATGGTGGCGTAGGGGTTTCGGTCGATGAGACGGATGCGGGCCCGGGGACTGCGGCGGGCAACGGTTCTCGCGGCCTCGACGCCTGCAAAGCCGCCGCCTATGACGTATACGTGTGGTTCATTCATGTCTGCGGAGAAGGATACTTCCCGCTGTGACCCGGCGGCAACTCGATGTCTGCGCTACCCGGTCCCGGCTGCCTTCTTCGGCGGGGGCGCGAAGATCATGTTGTAGATCTTATCCCGCACCGACTCCCGAATGGAGAAGAACTCCACGTGGCAGACATTCCCCTCGTCGGAGAGTCTCAGGACTTTCCCGTGCAGCGCCAGGCGGGTGCCGTCACGCGCGCTGAGGTGAATCCGTACGAGCTCACCGACTGAGAACAGACCGTCGGGATTCGTGAAGCTCGCCCCGCCACCGCCGAGATCGCGGATGCGGGTGGGGTGCTGTTCGCTCTCATCGCTGTCGTGGGAGACCCGCGCCGGCTCGGAAACCCGCGTGCGGAAGAACTTCCGCTTCTGCTCGCGCGAGACGCGTTCGCTGTGCCGAAGCGACAACACCCCGTCATCGTGGCCGAGCACGTCGGTGACGATCCGGAAGATGCCGCGGTCGTTTCGATAGTATACCTGCACCGAGCTGCCGCTCGGGATGCGCGGTGTTTCAGGCCGCAGTTGCAGCTTGAGGTGATGGGCATCCGGGGCGAGGACACGCGCGCGCACCGCCTTGCGGCTTCGGGACGTACGCACGAAGACCGTGGCGCCCGCGCTCAGGCTGGCCGTCGAAATGGGCGAACCCTGTTCGGGAACGGAGAACCCGAGGTGTACCCGCAGCGCACTGATGGTATCCTCGCGGACCGCGCCGTCGCCGAGGGCGGCCTCCGCGGCGAGGTTGAAGCTCTGTTGATTCTCGAACAGCAGGTACTTCTCGTCGGGGTCACGCAGATAGCCGGACAGCGTCTCGGCAACCTCCACCCAGGAGGGCGGAAGCTCGAGGCGACGGATATGCTCGTCCCAGGCTGCCTCCACCGCCGTCATGCGCTCGGCGCGCTGTTGTCGCCGTTCGCGGGAGTGGTAGTGGAGCAGCAATCCGATCCACAGCGCGAAGAGGAGCAGAAACACTCCCACCTCGAGCGCGCTGTTATGGTAGGCCTGGGAAATATCCTGAAAAAGGTCGGTTACGGTGTACAGCCGCGCCTCATCCGGTGGCCCCTCTTACCGGCTTATTACCGACTCTTCCACGGCGCGACGCGTCCGTAGAAACTGAACAGCCGTTCTTCGTACTCCGGTGTTACCGGCTCATCGGGATTGTACTCCGGTGCTTCCTCGATCTTGGCGTTCTCCATATCGACAAAGACCTGTCGTCGCTTCCAGCTGATTTCCTTCGTCCATCGCGGTGAGATGAGCACGTGCTTTCCCTGTGAGAGGATGCGTCCGGTGGTGACCACGAGGTAACGGATCGCCCACGTCTTTTCGTCGAAGATGAAGTCGGCAACCTTTCCCATTTCGCCACGGTGCGCGAAGAGGGTATAGCCCTCGACCTCAGCACTGCTTCGCAGGTGGGTCTGGGTGTCCTCGATCTCGGTAGGGCCCGTCGGCTGGGGCACCCTGCTCTGTTCTTCCCTGGTGGCCATGGGCAGGACGTCCTCGGGGTGCATGCCGGTGCCCCACAGGCCGTAGCCGGTCCAGTAGGCGGGTGTCTTGAAGTAACGGTAGTATTCGCGCTCCTGTCGTCGCGAAATGGGCTCCTTCGTGTTGAGGTCCGGACTGTGGCGGACCTGCTCCCTGGTGAGGTTGACCGTTACCCGATGCTCCGGCCAGCGGACGCCGGTGATAAAGATGGGAGAGATGAGTACCGTCTTACGGTTTATCCAGGAGCCGGTCTGCACGACCAGGTATCGAACCGTCCAGTCTTCGTCGTCGAACAGGCAGAACCTGGCCTTGCCGATCTCGCCGTCGGTGGCCTGAATCGCGAATTCCTTGAGGTGGTTCATATTTCGGAGCATGATCTGGTCCTCCCTACCGGCGGACGTCACTGCTCGTGTCGCGCATCACCGGCCTGTCTTTTTGTGGTGCTACTTCCATATTATCGGGCCGAGTGCCCGAGTTCAATCAACCCTTCTTTTTGGGTCGATATACGTGCGTGCTGAGTCCGTAAAACGCCTCGGCGGCTTCCATCACGGTTTCCGACAGCGTCGGATGCGGGTGTACCGAGAGCGCGAGGTCCTTTGCCTGCGCGGCCATCTCCACCGCGAGCACGCCTTCGGAGATGAGCTCACCGGCCTCCTTCCCCGCAATGCCCACGCCGAGGATACGCTCGGTCTTCGGGTCGACGAGAAGCTTGGTGAGCCCGTTCGAGGTTCCCATCGCGATCGCGCGGCCCGAGGCGGCCCAGGGGAAGCTCGCGAGCTCGTACTCGATCCCCTGCTCGGTTGCTTCCCGCTCGGTAAGCCCGCACCAGGCGATCTCCGGATCGGTGTAGACAACCGCCGGCACGGTCGCCGGCTCATATGCAGTCTTCTCGCCCGCTATTGCTTCCGCGGCAACGCGGCCCTCGTGGCTCGCCTTGTGCGCGAGAAGGGGTTGTCCGGTGATGTCGCCGATGGCGTAGATGTGGTCCACGTTGGTTCGGCGCTGCTCATCGACGGGGATGTAGCCGCGCTCATCGGTGCTCACACCGGCGGACTCGAGGCCCAGGTCTTTGCTGTTCGGGGTGTTTCCGACACTCACGAGGACCTTCTCGTAGGTCTCCGTCTTGTTGGTGCCCTTGTCGTTTGCGCCCTCGAAGGTGACCTCGATCCCGTTCCTGGTTTCTTTTGCACTCGAAACCCTGGTGTTCGTCATGACTTCCTTGAAGGTCTTCTTGTTGCCCTTCTCCCAGACCTTGCGGAGGTCCGGGTCGGAGGTGGCCATGATGTTCGGAAGCATTTCCACCACGGAGACCTCGGAACCGAACTTCGAGAACACGGTGCCGAGCTCCACCCCGATGTACCCGCCTCCGATGACGAGGAGGCTCTTTGGGATGTTCTCGAGCTCCAGTGCGCTTTTCGCGTAGAGCACGCGGTTGGACTCGATGTCGA
The DNA here is from genome assembly GCA_041686675.1 of Spirochaetia bacterium. Taxonomy (GTDB): domain Bacteria; phylum Spirochaetota; class Spirochaetia; order DSM-27196; family PWMO01; genus JAAAOH01. The sequence continues at coordinate 4,464 of JAWLDL010000221.1, forward strand.
CCGTCGGCAGCTTCGCCGAGGTGGCGCCGGTGGCGACAATCGCGTTCTCGAAGGAAACGGTCTCCGTTCCGCCGTCGTTCA
>JAWLDL010000222.1:0-4524 GCA_041686675.1 Spirochaetia bacterium
TGGCAAACGGCACGAACCGCATCTCGGTGGTCATGCAGACAGCAGTCGCCACCGACCGATTCCGACGGAAAGGCAAGCTCGAGGTTCGCACATCGGGGCTGGCGGTGGTCTCCGCCATTGCAGGGGCGATACTGGGGGCGTTCATCGCCGCGGAGCTTCCCGAGGAGGTCTTCGACATCGCACTTGCGGTGGTCCTGGTACTGGTGGTGCTCACCCTCTTCGTCCGCACGCCCGCCGGCGGCGAGGCGGTATCGGCCATCGGTCCTCGGTGGTTGCAGGTTCCGGCCTTCTTCGCCATCGGCGTCTACGGCGGCTTCGTACAGGCCGGCGTGGGGTTCCTGCTGATCACCGGCGGCACGTGGCTGCTGGGACTCGATCTGGTTCGCACCAACGCGACGAAGGTGCTCGTGGTGATGGTTTACTCCCTCTTCGCGCTGGCCATCTTCACCCTCTACGGGCAGGTCGTCTGGGTCCTCGGGCTGGTTCTGGGCGTCGGCAGCATGATTGGTGCGTGGATCGGCGTCCATTTCGCGGTGAAACGGGGGGCAAAGGCGGTGCGGTGGGTCATCGTGGCGGCGGTGGCCGCAAGCGTTCTGGACCTGGTCGGCGTCCTCTAGGGAGACCAGCAGAGGCGCGCGGCGCGAATGCCGTCGCCGGCGCCCGCGCGGCTGCCTGCGCGCCCTTTATGACGATGCGTCCTCGTCGAGGCGCTTCTCCTCCTGCTCACTCTCGCGGCGCTCTATCTCCTCGGCGATCCGTTCGAGCTGGCTGTTGATGACCTGCTTGCGGCTTTTCTTCTCATCAGCGCTCTTCGATTGACTCGCCTCCGCGGAGCGATCAGCGAGCTCGGCGAGCTCGTGATTGAGCTTCTCCTGCTCGGCGTAGAGCTGCTCGATGGATTCCGCCTGCTCGGCCCGGTCGAAGGCGATCTTCTCGATCTCGCCCTCGTGCGCGGCCTGCTCCTCAGGGGTATGTCCCGCGCCCGCCTGCGCACCCGCCTCGCCCTCCGGCGCTTCCGCGGCAGGCATGAAACGGTGCTCGGGACCGTACTCCCGCCGGTCGACGATCCCCGGCGACATGATCTCGATGTCGTGTTCGTGGAGTGAGTCGAGAACTGTCCGCTTGAGCTGTGAGCGGCGGGTCAGGAGCTCGCTGGAATCCTCGAGCAGTCCGTACACCCGATAGCGCACGGCATGATCGAGGAGCTCTTCCACGAACACGAATGGCTCTGCGAGCTCGCTTCGCTCCGCAGCCTCGGTGAGCGCGACCTCGACGCTGCCGTGAGACGTCGCGTACCCGATGGACACTGCGGCATCGATGAAGGTGCCGGCCCGTCGCGTCACGCGAACCATGCGCTGGATGAGGAGTGCGTTCGGAACGGTGAGGATGTCCCGAGTAACAAGCTGAACCTCGGTGTGAAAGAGTCCGATGTCCGCGACACGCCCCGTGCGATCATCAACTTCCACGAAATCTCCCGCACGAAAGCCCTTCATGAGCCGAAGCATGATGCCCGCCATGGCGTTTCCGACGAAGGTCGTCGAGGAAAAGGCGATGACCGCACTCAACAGGATGCCGAGCACGCTGAGAATCTGAGACCGGATCTCCGCCGGAAGCGGGAGCAGCGCAATTGCGATGAACAACCCAAGGAGCGCAAAGAGAAACGTGAAGAACTGGCGCTTGTAGGGAAGCGTGCGAGCGTCGCCCGCCGTTTTGTTGAAGATGAGGCGCCCGACGAGAATGACGGCGACTGTTGCGGCGGTGGCGATCAGTGTTCCCGAGAGATCCCCGAGCAGCTCGATTAGATTCATTTCACACCCGCGATCAAGTATCACACCGGATCGCCGATGCTGCAACAGGGCGCCGAGTGCTGCTTGCCCGCCGCGCTGAGAGAGAGCTATATTCGTCTGTGGAGAACCTGTGGTGAGCACGACGGAAGACGAAGAGCAACAGGTAGATGCCGCGACCCGTGGCCGCCGCCTCGGGCGATTCCTCGGCGTTTTCGTGGCGCTCGCGGTACTCGCCGCCGCCGGGTACGCGGGCTGGTATGCATACGAGGGCCTTTTCGTGCCCAGAGACCTCGGCGAACAGGGCCACATATTCACCATCGAGCCGGGACAGCATCTCGACGAGATCGCCGGCGGCCTCCAGGAAGGCGGCTATGTTCCCAGCGACCTCGTACTCTCCCTCTACGCCCGCAGCCGCGGCCTGGAGTCGTCGCTTCAGGCCGGGGATTATCTGCTCTCCGGCACCATGAGCGCGCAGGAGGTGCTCGAGAAGATCGTCTCCGGCGATGCCGTATTTGACGAGATTGAGATAACGATCCCCGAGGGCTTCACGATCGCGCAGATGGCCGACCGTTTCGAAGAAGTCGGTCTCTTTGATCGCGAGGCCTTTCTCGAGGCCGCTCGCATGAAAGAAGCGTATGCGGACGTGGCGATCCTCTCGCACCTTCCCGAAGACAAGCTGCTCGAGGGGTATCTCTTTCCCGACACCTACCGCATCTTCGCCGACTCAACGCCGCAGACGGTCGTTCTGCGCATGGCTCGTCGTCTTGAAGAGCGAGTACGAGGGACCGTGCTGCGCGACATGCGGGCGGACGAGCACACCATCCACGAGATCCTGACGCTCGCCTCCATTGTGCAGAAAGAATCCCCTGTCGACGACATGGCGATGATCGCCGGGGTGTTCTGGAATCGCATCGAGTCGGGATGGCTCCTGGAGTCGGATGCCACGGTGAACTACGCCCTCGGCACGAGTAAGCTGCAACCGACCTTCGCTGATACCGAGGTGGACCATCCCTACAATACCTACCGCTACCGCGGCCTGCCCCCCGGACCGGTGGGGAGCCCCGGCCTGGACGCGATCGAAGCGACGGTGCATCCCGCCGAGCACGATTATTTCTTCTTCCTCCACAAACCAACAGAGGAGACCGTGCTCTCGCGCACGTTTACGGAGCATCTGGCCGCGAAGCGGCGCTACCTCGACTGACGCACGGGGCCCTGCCTTCGTATCTTGACGACATGAGAGTATTCAACTTCAGCTTTCCACCATCCGGCGGACTCGTGCCCCCGGCACTGGTGATAGTCGCGGCGATGTTTCTCACCGCCGCTGCACACATATCCTTCGCCCAGAGCGGATCGGGCGAACACCGCGCCGCCGGGAGCTCCGGGGAAGTCATCGGACACTCGGTGGAGGGGCGGCCCATCACCGTGGAACGTGTCGGCTCGGGCCCCATCGACGTGCTCATCGTCGGCGGCATACACGGCGCCTATGAGGCCAACTCGATTGTCCTCGCGCGCCGCTTTCTCGAGTACCATCGCACGAACCCCCGGGAGCTTCCCGAAGAGTTCACTCTCCATGTCATAGACAATATGAATCCCGACGGGGTGCACCGCGTGACAGGCGGCACGCCGGTCGAGGAGTTTGATTTTCGCACCGCGGACACAGCCCCCGGCCGATTCAACGCGCGCTGGGTGGACCTCAACCGCAACTGGGACGGCGACTGGCAGCCCACGAGCTACTGGGGCAATCGGGAGGTCGACGCCGGAAGCGGCCCCTTCAGCGAGCCGGAGACGCGCGCGGTGCGTGATTATGTCGAGCGCATCGATCCGGCGGTGAGCGTGTTCTACCAGAGCGCCGCCTTCGGCCTGTGGTACAGCGGCGCTGAACACGGGTGGGAGCCGGCACGTCGCCTCGCGGAGGCATACCACGAGGCCAGCGGCTACCGGTTGCCGCGGGCAGACGAGGACACCGGCGAGACCGACGGGCCGATAGACTACGAGATCACCGGTTCCGCCGACGACTACTTCTACGAGATCGGCCACCCGAACCTCACGGTCGAGCTCACCAATCACTACGACATCGACTGGGATCGGAATCTCGCGGGGTTCAGAGCGTTGCTCGAGGAGCTTCATCAGTAGCAAAGTCGGGCACGAGCCGCAAAAATGACCTATAATCCGGTACGTCAAAGGAGGTGGCGATGGAAGTGCGAACCGTGGATGCCCGCACGACGGCGGTAGTCAGGACGACCACGACCGGAGCGATGCTCCCCCAGGTTCTTGGAGAGGGTTACGGCGAGATCATGCAGTACCTTGAACGCAGGGGCATCGAGCCCGCCGGCCCACCGTTCTCGCTGTACCACAACATGGACATGGAGCATCTCGACGTGGAGCTGGGATTCCCGGTATTGGAGCCACCCGAAGCCGAGGGCCGCATCAAGGCGTCGACGCTGCCCGGCGGCCGCGCGGCAGTGGCGGTGCATGTGGGTCCCTATGAAACACTCGATGAGACGTACCGAAAGCTCATGGACTACGTGGAACGTGAAGGACTGAAAACCGAGCCGTTCATGTACGAGTTGTACCTCAACGACCCCGACGAGGTTCCGCCTGAGCAGCTGCAGACCGAGGTCTGTTTTCCGCTGCGCGATTGAGTGTAGGCGGCGTTCCGAACAACTGACGCGCCGCGGTTTCGGCCGCACACGGCGCGCCGTATCGGAAGCTCTCACGAAAAAGCCCTTCCGGTGCC
>JAWLDL010000223.1:0-4522 GCA_041686675.1 Spirochaetia bacterium
GCTTCCTTGCCCTCAGGACGGAGGCCGAAACGACGGCCGTCGAGGCCCGCGATCGCAAGCGCCGCCGGGAAAAGGAGATCGCCAAAGAGATCCGGCGGTTCACGAAACGCAGCGACAAACGGTAGGCCGCGGGCGCCCCCGGCGCCCCGCCGGGGGCGGGGGTGTCACTGCGGGCGCCCCGCCGGCGCCGGGGGGCGCGGCCCCGGGCGGCGCGCCCGGGAGGCGGCGCGGCCGGCGTTTATCGATTGCAATCCGCGCCGAGCCGACGATAATGATAGCCACATTCCATCACCACGACCTGCGGGGAGGAATCCGGACTATGAGATGGATCATGATCGTCTGTGTACTCGGCCTCAGTCTCGGATGCGCAAGCGCGCCGGATGCGACCGGTGCGAACGACGGGGCCTACGGCAGCCTTCGGGAGGCCACCGACTATCACGCTCGCGAGACTCTCAGTGCGTTGTCGGCGACCCGCGGCTACCGGGTGGCCGTTCTGCCGCTCGAGCCCTCCGGCGCCGGCGAGGACGCCGAGCTCGGCCATATCCTGCAGGACGAGATGATCTCCTCCCTGCTGCGCCTGCGCCCCGAGAACGTTCGCATTTACGAGCGGGAGAACCTCAACGACGTGGTCGCCGAGAGCCGGCTCGCGCTCAGCGGAATGATATCAGAGGAATCGGCCGCGGAGCTCGGAGAGCTCGTCGGAGCAAACGCGGTGCTCATCGGCCGAATGAGGGGTGCGGGAGCGAGCTCCCACCTCTCAACAAGGCTGGTGGATGCCGCGACGGCCGAGATCCTTGCAAGCGCGACGTCCCCGCTCCCGGCCTCCCTGGTCGCTCCGCGCGGGGACCGGCAGGCAACCGCGCCGGGAGCCCCGTCGGCCCCGGCACGCCGGGTTGGTTCGGAGGTCCTCGACGAGGATTTCACCGTCACGGACCTATCCCTCAACTTCGAGATCGAGGAGCAGCAGCGCGTGCGCCGCATAACGACGATCGACGGGGTGTGGCGGGAGTACAACGGCGCGGGTGAGGAGATTGGCGCCGGGCGCGTGAGAGACCTCGAAGACGGAAGCTTCGATGTGGAGTGGACCTACGTGCCGGGGCGACCGGCCCAGGTCGGAGGCCGCACCCGCTACGAGTATCACCTCTCCGGCGAGCACCTCTTCGTGCGCATCATCGTGGACGGCTATCAGATCGGCTATCTCGAGATGCGCGGGTCATGACGGCGCGCGGGTCATGACGGCGCGCGGGTCATGACGGTGCGCACCGGTGCTGAGTAGGCGTCGAGCCGATCGAGACGCTCGTTGAGTGCCTCGATCTCGAAGGGGATCTGCTCGGTGACGACATCCGCGAGCTCGAGCCGGCCGCGGGCCTCGAGATCGAGGAGCAGCTCGAGCTCCGCACGGGTGTGATCCGAGACCCCGATGATCTCCGCCTCGGTGCCGATGATCTCGCGGTAGGTGTGGATGCTCACCGGCAGGTCGCCGATTCCGGCGACGGCGGCGCGTCCGGTAGGCCCGAGCGAGAGCAAAGCCGCGCGGACGGTGTCGGGGTGGCCGACGAGCTCGAGGGCGACGTCCACCCCGTGGCCGTCGGTATGCGAGCGCACCGTCTGAACCGGGTCCTCGGCGGATGCGAGGACGGGGATCGCGCCGAATGACTCGGCGGCGCGCAGCTTTGCCGGGTCACGGTCGACGGCGTATACATCCAGTGCCCCGAGCGCGATTGCGAGCTGCACCGCCGACATGCCGAGTCCCCCGACGCCGAACACCGCGACGCGCTCACCGGCCGCAAAACGGGCTTTGCGCAGCGCGTGCAAGGCCGTCGCGGCGGAGCACATCAGCACTGCCCCGTGCTCGAAGGGCACGAGCTCGGGCAGGCGAAGCGCGTTGCGCTCGGGAACGACGATCTGCTCGGCGAAGCCGCCGTCGCGGTGCTTCCCGATCATCTGTCCCTGCTCGCAGAACTGCTCGAGGCCGCGTCGGCAGTAGTAGCAGCGTCCGCAGGTCACGAGATAGTGCAGGCACACCCGCTCGCCGACGCGCGAAGCGGGAACGCCGTCGCCGACGGCGGCAATCACCCCTGAGACTTCGTGCCCGAGGGTCAGCGGGAGCTCGCCGGTCGGCGACTCGCCGGAGCGATAATGGGCGTCGGAATGGCAGATGCCGGCCGCCTCGACACGCACGGCCACCGATCCCGGTCCCGGCACGGGTGGGGTCACATCGCGTTCGGCAAGTGGATCGCCGATCTTTTCGAGTCGAAACGATTGCATCAGATTGCTCCCTTATCCACGACGAGTTTCATGACGTAGTTGATGGTGTCCATGTCGAGCTCGAGGGCATTCTCGTCGATGATATCCTTCACGAAATCCCAGTCGTCCGCATCGAGGGGGTCCCGCTCGTCATCATAGGCGCCGGTGAAGAGGTCGATGACGTCGCCGAGGAACAGGGCGTCGTCCACTGTGTAGCTCGACTCATCGGCCCGGTACTTGCTGCTGAAGTGATCGAAAAGCTCCGCGCGCATCGGCTCGGGAAGGGAGGAAAGTGAGGCGAAAAACGCGTCGCGGATCTCATCGATGCGCTGTTGCTCATCGCCACGATCGACCGAGGAGTCTATCTTTCTCAGACGTTTCTGGAATCCACTCGAATGAAACATGATGATGGTGCCCCGATCATACTGCATGAGCCCCCGGTTCGTCACCGGCGTCGGAGCCGCTTGACGGAGGTCGCGGCGGTCTCTAGAATCCGCGTATGAGCCGCCACACCGAAGAGCTGTCCGTAATCGCCGATTATTCTTTTGACGAGAAGACCATCAATATTCATCCAAACGACGGATACGATCTCGGACTCATGATGACGGACGCCGTGGTTCGAATCTTCGTTGATTGCACCATGGACGAGTTCGAGTCGGGTCAGGCCGCCCACATCTTCGGCACCCTGAATCTGAAGAACGAAACAAAGGCCGGCACGATCGAGATGAGCCTGCGCACCGCACAGCGCATCGGCCGTCCGAAGAAGGTCCGGCTGTACTTCGACGATACCGACGGCGAGAAGTACGGCAAAATTTACATCCAGCCCGTGTAATGGTTCTCCGGCTTCCGGGGACTGCGGGTGATGCGTGATATCTTTACTGTCAACCAGTAGGAGTTGATGAATCGGCTTCACCGTCTCGTTGCGCTCCTCGCCGTTGCCCTGCTGTCTGCCTGTGCAACCGGTCCGGGGGGTGAATCCAGCTTCAATTACCGTCTCCTCGACGACCGCGAAAGCGGCCTCGCCTATGCTGTGCGCTTTGCGGCGGAGGTCCGCGACGCCGGTCCGCGAAGCGTGCTGCTCGTCGATATCGCCGACCGCTACGCGGAGCTCGACCGCGCTGCGGAGGCGGAGGCTCTGCGGCAGTTTGTCGGTGAGAGAATAGCGACCGCGCCCGAGGGGAGTGGGGTAAGCCCGGCGGCGGTTCGCCTTGCCCGTAGCTATCTCGAGCGCGGTATGACCGCACGTGCGACCACATTGCTCGAGGAAGCGGTGAGCCGCGTGGGAAGCCTCGGTGAGTCCCGGGCACAGGCGCAGGTCCTCGAAGACGTGATCGACATATCCTTTGAGACCGGTGACGAGCTCTTCGACGTACTTCGCGCAGCCATCGAGGCGGTGTTCGTGATCGAGGATCTCGGGCGCCGCGTGGACATACTTGCCGAGGCTGCCGTGCGCTATCAGGCGCAGGGCGTGAGGCAGTCGGCAAACGTGCTCATACAGCAGGCCATCCCCGCCGCGGGCAACATTGCGGAGCCCTGGGCGCAGGCGGCCGCCTTCGCCGAGATCGCCCGTGCGTATCGCGCAATCGGGGAGACCGAGCGGGCCGACCGGATGATTGCGGACGCCGTCTCGGCGGCCCGCGAGGCGGACACGGCGCCGGCGGAGTCCGCCTCGACGTTCCTTTCCCGACTCGTGGCTCTCGACCGTCGCCTCGATGCTCTCGATCTTGCAGAGGGTATCGGGCGACCGGCGGCTCGCGCGGTGGTTCTTGCCGCCATCGCCGAGGGCTATGACACCGAGGAGCTTCGTCCCTCGGGATTCATCCTCTACGCGCGAGCGGTAAGCGCGGCCGGGCGCGTCGGCGACGCCGTCGCGCGCGCCGGCAGTTATCTCCACGTGGCGGAATCCTATCTGCGCTTCGGCGAGGATCAGCTTGCGCTCATACAGGCGTCAAACGCAGCTCGCAGTCTCGCCCAGGCCGACCCGCAGAGCCGGGAAACGGCCATGCTCGAGCGCCTCGTCGACCTCTTCCTCGCCGTCGACGCGCCGAGCGAGCTCGCGGGTGTCTCGGATCTCGCCCCGACCGCGGCGGTCGAGGCACGCGTGTCCGCGCACGTGGCCGTCGCCGCCGAAGGAACCTACATCGCCGTGGCGGCCGAGCATCTCGAGCGGGCCCGGGAGGCGCGCGCGGAGGGCGACGGAGCACAGAATACCGCCTCGCGGGATATCGCGACAGCCGCGGCCCGCCTCGGCCGCATCGGCGAGGCGATTGATGAT
>JAWLDL010000224.1:0-4522 GCA_041686675.1 Spirochaetia bacterium
ATCCCCACCGACGCCCGTCGCGAGATGGTCTCGGTGCTCAACGAAATCCTGCCGAAGGAGCTCTCGCGCGTGTTCTTCGGCGGGCCGACCGGCTCCGACGCGGTCGAGCAGGCCATCAAGCTCGCCAAGTACAACACCGGCCGCCATGAAGTGATTGCCTTCCACGGCGCCTACCACGGCATGACCGGAACGGCGCTTGCCCTCACCACCGATGCAAGCCATCGCGAGGGTATGGGACCCCTGACCCCGGGCGTCCGCTTCATCCCCTATGACTACAGCTACCGCAGTCCCTTCGGTGGTCCGGAGGACGAAACCGATCTGCGCGCTGCCGACTACCTCGAAATGGTGCTGTCGGACTCCCACTCCGGGTTTGCAAAGCCCGCAGCCGTGATTCTCGAGTCGGTGCAGGGCGAGGGCGGAACCATCATCCCCAGCCCCCGATTCCTCAAGCGCGTGCGCGAGATCACGAAGGCACACGACGTGATCCTCATCTGCGATGAGATCCAGGCGGGCCTCGGCCGCACCGGCAAGATGTTTGCCTTCGAGCATGCCGGAGGCGACTGCGTGCCCGACATTATCACCATGAGCAAGGCCCTCGGCGGCCTCGGCTTCCCGATCTCCGCCATCGCCTACCGCGAGGAGCTCAACACCTGGCCCGCAGGCGCGACGATCGGCACCTTCCGCGGCAACATGGTCGCATTTGCGGCCGGCGCGGCCGCCATCCGGTTCATGAAGGACAACGACGTTCCCGGCTATGCCGCCGAGCTCGGCGGGAAGATGCTTGCCGAGCTCAAGAAGCTCGAGAGCGAGACGAAGATCGTCGGCGAGGCGCGCGGCATCGGCCTCATGTTCGGGATCGAGATCGTACGTGACAAGAAGACGAAGGAGCCTGCGGCGGACCTTACGAAGAAGATTCGGAAGTACGCCCACCAGCGCGGCGTCATGATCGAGGCAGGCGGTCACCACGGGAACGTGGCCCGGCTTCTGCCGCCGCTCATCATCACCGAGGAGCTCGCGATGAAGGGCGTGGAGATCATTCGTCAGGTCATCGAAGACGTCGAAAAAGAGATGTAGGCAGCCGGAGGGATATACAACGTGGCGAAGAAAGAGAAATACAACGTAGCGGTTGTCGGCGCGCTCGGAATGGTGGGTTCGGAGATGATCCGGACCCTCGAGCGTCGCAACTTCCCGGTCGACGAGTTCCGCCCGCTCGACATACCCGAAAACGCCGGTAAGACGGTTGCCTTCAACGGCACGTCCGTGAAGGTGCAGGCAGCAGTCAAGGAAAACTTCGCAGGAATCGACATCGCCATCTTCTCAGCCGGCGCAACGGCCAGTGAAAGCCTCGCGCCCCAGGCGGTAGAGATGGGCGCGGTCGTCGTCGACAACTCTTCCCAGTGGCGCATGGACCCCGAGTGCCCCCTCGTGGTGCCCGAGGTCAACCCCGACGATCTCAAATGGCACAAGGGCATCATCCCGAACCCGAACTGCTCGACCATCCAGATGGTTGTGGTCCTCAAACCACTCCATGACGCCGGCACCATCAAGCGCGTGATCGTATCCACCTACCAGGCTGCCTCCGGCGGCGGAAAGCGTGGCTTCGACGGTCTGACCGCCGAGGCGAAAGAGTACCTCGAGACCGGAAAGCGGGTGGAGCCCCGGGTGCATCCGGTGCAGCTCGCATTTAACTGCGTGCCCCATATCGATGTATTCCAGGAGAAGGACTACACCAAGGAAGAGTACAAGATGGTCTACGAGACCCAGAAGATCATGGGTGATAAGGCCATCAGGGTGAGTCCCACCTGTGTGCGCGTGCCGGTGTGGTACGGGCACTCCGAATCCATAAACATCGAGACGGAGACGAAAATATCGGCCGATCAGGCGAAGAGGATCCTCGCCGACGCACCGAGCGTGGTGGTGATCGACGACGTTGCCAATAACAAATACCCGACACCGCTCGACAGCAATGACCGTGATGAGACGATGGTCGGCCGCATCCGGGAGGACATCACCACCGAGAACGGGCTGAATCTCTGGGTGGTCTCGAACAACATCCGAAAGGGAGCTGCTCTGAACGCGGTTCAGATCGCGGAAACGTTGGTGGACATGGACCTCGTACGCGTGCCGTAGCAGGGATATCATGACGATCCGTACGGAAGTACTGCAACTGAAGGATGAGATGATCGGGACCCGACGGGATCTCCACGCTCATCCCGAGCTTGGCTTCGAAGAACATCGCACCGCGCAGGTGATCGAGGATCAGCTGCGCTCGCTGGGGCTCGAGCCCCGGCGCATGGCCGGGACCGGTGTTGTGGCTGACCTCGTGGGAGGCGCCGCGGACTCCGGTCCCGTTCTTTTGCTGCGGGCCGACATAGACGCCCTTCCCATTCAGGAGGCGAACGACGTCCCCTACAGGTCGCAGAATGACGGCGTGATGCACGCCTGCGGGCATGATGGGCACACTGCGATGCTACTTTCGGCGGCGAAGGTCCTCGTCGGTATGAAAGACGACATACCCGGGACAATCCGTTTTCTGTTTCAGCCGAACGAGGAAGTTGCCGGTGCCGAGCAGATGGTGGCGGAGGGTGCCCTCGAGGATCCGCAGGTGGACGCCGCCCTCGGTCTCCACCTCTGGACGCCGCTGCCGAGCGGGACGATCGGTGCCACCGTCGGCGGCGTGATGTCGGCGATGGACGTATTTCACATCGTCATAAAGGGAAAGGGCGGGCACACCGGTTATCCCGACAGCGCGATTGACCCGGTCATCGCCGCCGCCGATCTCATACAGACCGCGCAGCGCCTCCAGACCCGCGACATCAGCCTTCTCAAGCCGACGGCCCTCGTCTTTTCCAAGATCGAGGCCGGCACGAAGAATAACATCATCCCCGACGAGGTGGTGGTGGAGGGGACGCTCCGCTACCTCTTCGATCCGAAACGCGACGGAGACGAAGACCCCCCGACGCGCCTCGAGGAAATCGTGGCCGGGGTCTGCGCGGTGCATCGATGCACCTACGACTACACCGTCGAGCAGGAAAACGAGGTGGTGGTGAACGCGCCCGAAATGGTGAAGCTGGTACGGGAAACCGCGGCCGAGATCCTCGGCGACGAGAAGCAGATCGTCGAACACCGTTCCATGGCCGGCGAGGACTTTGCCGCCTACGCCAAGCGGGTGCCCTCCGCCTTCGTCTTCCTCGGCACGGGTAACCCGGAGAAGGGCACGGACAACCCGCATCACAATCCGCACTTTAATATAGATGAAGACACAATGCCGACGGGTGTGGAGCTGTTCGTTCGCACTGCTCTGCGCTTCTTTGAGAAGAAAACTTCGGGTAAAGGGGGGTTGTAAGAAATAGCGAAAGAGGCAACTATTACGGAATCTTGCAAGTATATACAGAGGAGGTATATGAAGATGAAAAACAAGATTATTGTCTTGTCGATGCTGGTACTGTTCGTGTTCGGCGTGAGCGGAGTCTTCGCCGAAGGCGGCCAGGAATCTGCTGCAGAGCCGAACCAGGTGATAGAGGCGCGCCTCGCGTCCGAAGAGGTCGAGGGCGACTTCATGACGGTGTGGGCGAACAACTTCGCCGACTACCTGATGGAAGAGACCGACGGGATGTATCAGCTCGATGTCTATCCGTACGGCTCCCTCGGTGACACCCGTGACATCAACGAGCTTGCACAGCTCGGCGTTGTGGAGTTCGTGTTCTCCGACTTTGCATGGATGAGCTCGTTCGTACCCCAGGCACAGGTGCTTGGGATGCACTATCTCTGGCCCCGCGAGAAGACCGGCGAGGTCGTCGAATGGGTCGTGAAGAACGGTGAGACCCTGGAGGTGCTCGAGCAGCACTTTCGCAAGAACGGCCTCGTGCCCCTCGGCATCGTCTATGAAGGCTGGCAGTGGGTAACCTCCACGGAGCCCGCCGACACTATCGAAGCGATGGGCGGTTTGAAGACACGCGTCATGGGCTCGCAGCTTCTCGTGCAGCTCTACCGCAACTACGGCCTCTCCCCGACACCCATGAATTACGGTGAGATCTACAGCGCACTGCAGACCGGCCTCATTGACGCACAGATCAATCCCCTGTTTGCTGTCTATAGCATGGGTTTCTACGAGCCGACCGAGTACTTCACTCAGATGTGGGCCGAGCCCTTCATCGGTATCCCGACCGTGAACATGCAGCACTTCGACGGGCTTCCCGAAGATATGCAGCAGATGATGCGGGATTACTGGGCCGACGCAGTGGTTCCGGCAGCCGAGTGGATCGACGAGCGCAACGCGTCGGACCGTGCCAAGATCGAAGAGGAGAAGCCCTCCATCGAGTGGCACGAGTTCACCGACGAGCAGGTTGCCGAGGCAACGGAGATGGCTCGCGACATGGACGATACCTTCGTCGATATCGGTGGCGAGGGCGCAGCTGAGCTGCTCGAGACCCTCAAGGCCGACATCGAAGCGGCCAAGGCTGCGGTAGGTGTCGACTGATTCTGATTCGTAATTCGGAGGCGGCGTGGGTCAATCGGCCCA
>JAWLDL010000225.1:0-4512 GCA_041686675.1 Spirochaetia bacterium
GAAGATCTTTATGACAACCTCGCCGAACTGGCCGTGGCCGCCGGACTGCTTCTTGTGTCGGTAGCTCGCATCTGCGGTTTTCTGGATGGTTTCCCGGTACGCAACCTTGGGAAGCTTGGTCTCGACGTCGATCTTCTGGCTCTGTTTGATCTTGTCGAGGATCATGTTGAGGTGGAGCTCACCCATGCCGGAGATCACGGTCTCCTTGGTTTCCTCGTTCTGCTCGACGGTGAAGGTGAGGTCCTCCTCCTGCGCGCGATGCAGCATCTCCGCGAGGCGATCCTCCGCCTTGCGGTCGGAGACCTCGATGGCAACCGCGTGAACCGGCTGTGGGAGCTGAACGGGCTTCACCGTCACCGGATGATCGGGACTCGAGAGCGTGTCGTTGACCTTCGCGGAGTTGATCTTTGTCAGTACGCCGATATCGCCTGCCACGAGCTCCGATGTCTCATCGATCTTCTTGCCCTGTGAGGTGTAGACCTTGGAGAGCTTCTCCTTCTTCCCCTCGCGACTGTTGTAGAGCTCGCTGTCGTGGGAGAGCTTCCCGCCGACCATCTTGATGAAGGAGAGCTTGCCGGAGAACTGGTCGATGCGGGTTTTGAAGCACAGAGCAGCGAGGGGGGCGTCTGCGGCAATCGGAAACTCCTCCTCGGCGCCGTCCTCGCTCACGCTGGTCTCGGTCACGCGGGCAGGCGAGGGGCCTGCAGTGGTGAGCACGTCGAGGAAGGCGGTCAGTCCGGCGGTAAGCGTTGCCGATCCACATAGGACGGGTACAATCTTGTTGTCACCCATACCCTCGGCGAGGCCGGTTCTGACCTCGTCATCGGTGAGGGTTTCCTCCTCGAGGTACTTGGTCAGCAGATCATCGTCGCCCTCGGCGGCGGATTCGAGAAGCGCAGCACGCGCCTCCTCGGCCTGATCCTTGAACTCGTCAGGAATGTCGGTGGCCGTCTCTTTGGCCCCGTCGCCGGGAACCGGATAGGCTTTCATCTCGACAAGATCGATGATGCCCTGAAAATCGGACCCGGTACCCATCGGGATGGTGACCGGCACGAAGCTCGTATCGAACTTCTCGTTGAGGTCGGCGAGGGCCCTGGAGAAGTCCGCCATGTCTTCGTCGAGCTTGTTGACGAAAACGATGCGCGGCTTGTTCCTCGCATCGAGTCGGCGCCAGATCTTGATGGTCTCGATCTGTACTCCGGCGCGCGCGGCCACCATGACGGCGGCGGACTCACAGACGCGCAGTGCGGCCACGACCTCGCCGACGAAGTCGGAGGCGCCCGGCGTGTCCATGATATTTATCTTGCCGTCCTTCCACTGGAGGTTGCTGAGGGTGGCGTGCACGGATTGCTTGTTCGCAATTTCCTCTTCGGTGTAGTCGCTGACGGTCTTGCCGGACTCGACCGTCTCGGGCTTCGAGATGGTTCCTCCGGTGAAGAGCAGATGCTCGACGAACGCAGTCTTACCGGTGCTGCCGTGACCGACGACGGCAACGTTGCGAATGGAATCCGTGGATGTGCTCATCAACTTTCTCCTTAAGCGAGCAGGACTCGGGTTAATCGTAATTTAACCGCCACTATAGGCGCGCCCTTATCCCGTTGTCAAGCAAGACCCGTGAGCTACCCGGACTGCTTTTCGGAGGCCTTCGCGAAGTGGGAGAACTCCATCGCGTAGTTGCCGCGACCCTGGGTGATGCTTCGCAGGGAGGTCGAGTAGCCGAACATCTGCTTGAGCGGTGCTTCGGCGCGAATGTGCTCCATCGCCGGTCGCGATTCCACACCCTGGACGACGCCACCGCGCATGGTGATTCCGTTGATCACGTCGCCGAGGAAGTCGGCGGGGCACATGACGTCCACACGCATGATGGGCTCGAGGAGGATGGGCCCGGCGGCGCTGCACGCGTTGTCGAAGCCCATGGATCCGGCCGCTTCGAAGGCAAGTGGGGTCGAGGTAAGCTCGTCGTAGCGAGCGCCCACGAGCGTCACGCCGATGTCGATTGTCGGATAGCCGAAGACGATGCCCGAGGTGAACGCCGCCTCCACGCCGCGCCGTACCGCGTCGATGAGCTCCTCCGGCAGGTCGTTCTTCGAGACTTCGTTCGTGAAGTGGTTTCCGCTTCCTCTGTCGAGGGACTGGACCCGCAGGGTGATCTCGGCGTTGTTTTCCTTGCCGCCGAGGACGCGGTGATAGCTTTCGGTGTGCTCGAGCGTCTGCGTGATCGACTCACGGTAGGTCACCTGAGGCTGGCCGACACGTGCGCCGACTTTGAAGTCGTCGATGATACGGGTGACCAGTACGTCGAGGTGGAGCTCGCCCATACCGGAGATGATGAGCTCTCCGGTGTCCTCGTTCTCGTAGCTGAAGAAGGTGGGATCCTCCTTCGCCAGGACGGTAAGCACGTCCTTCAGCTTGTCACGCTGGGAGAGGGTCTCCGGCTCGATGGCCACCGAAATCACGGGCTCGGGGAAGTGCATCCGCTCGAGGATGACGGGAAACCCCTCGCTCCCGATGGTGTCGCCGGTCTGGGCGTGCTTGAACCCAATGAATACGGCAATATCGCCGGCCTCTACGCTGTCGACGGCCTCCGTGCGGTTGGCGTGCATGCGGAGCAGCCGGTGGACGCGCTCGCGTTTCTTCTTGTCGGCGTTGTACACGGTCGACCCGGCCTTCACCGCGCCGGAGTACATGCGCACGAAGCACAGATCCCCCGCCTCGCGCTCGGATTGTATTTTGAAGACAAGTCCCACCGGCGGGCCGTCCGGGGTGCGCTCGACGGGGACCTTATTCTCCTTTTTCGCGTGAATACCTTCCTCGGGCTCGATCTCCTCCGGCGCCGGCAGGTAGTTGACCACGGCATCGAGGAGCGGCTGTACTCCCACGTTCTTGAGGCTCGCGCCGCAGAAGGTCGGTACGATGGTGCGGTCGAGCGTCTTCTCGCGGATGACGTGGTTGATGGTGTCGGTGGGAATGTCTTCTCCGTCGAGGTAGAGCTCGGTGAGCTCATCGGAGTAGGCACTGAGCGCGTCAATCATCGCCTCCCGCCACTGTGCCGCTGTTTCCCGGTACTCCTCGCGGATAGGAGCCGTACCCATCTCAGAGCCGAAGGTCTCGTGGTCCCAGTGCAGCTCCTGCATGGAGAGGAGATCGATGGTGCCCTCGAAGCCCTGCTCCTTCCCGATGGGGATCGACAGGATGACGGGGTTCGCGCCCAGCTTCTCCTTCATCTCCTCGACGACGGCAAAGAAGTCCGCCCCGATGCGGTCCATTTTGTTTACGTAGGCAAGACGGGGGATATTGTAGGTGTCCGCCTGGTGCCACACCGTTTCCGACTGCGGCTCCACGCCGCCGACCGCGTCGAAGATGGCCACCGCGCCGTCGAGCACCCTCAGGGAGCGCTCCACCTCCGCGGTGAAATCCACGTGCCCCGGCGTGTCGATGATGTTGATCTGATGATCCCGCCAGAAGCAGGTCGTAGCTGCCGAGGTGATGGTGATGCCCCGGTTCTGCTCCTGGGCCATCCAGTCCATGGTTGCGTCGCCGTCGTCCACCTCGCCGATACGGTGACGCTTGCCGGTGTAGAAGAGGATCCGCTCGGTCGTTGTAGTTTTCCCGGCATCAATGTGTGCCATGATGCCGATGTTTCTGAGTTTTCTAAGCTTCATTGGTCTCGCCGGGGCGAATAATAGCACACAGCGAGTCGGTGTGGAAATAACCGCGAAATTGCGCATATGGCCCGGGCAGGGGTATAATCCGCCATGATGATGGAAGAACACGCGCTTCGTGCCCTCCGGGCCCACGCCGCCGACAACGTTGCAACAGCTCTCGACGAGCTGGAGGCCGGAGATACCGTCGCCGTATCCGCCTCCCGGGAGGCGTCGGGCGGGGAGACCGTCGCCGCGGCCACGGCGGTACCGAAATACCACAAGCTCGCCCTGCGGGCGATCGCCGCCGGTGAAGCGGTCGTGAAATACGGCGAGACGATCGGCGAGGCGACGGTCGACATCGCGGCCGGTGCCCACGTGCACGTCGACAACACACAGAGCAGGAGGGGGCGGCGATGACGCTTACCGGATACCGACGCTCCGACGGCCGCGTCGGTTTTCGAAATCACCTGGTCATCCTGCCAACCTCGGTCTGTGCCTCCGAAGCGGCCGTGCGTATCGCAGGAGAGGTGCCCGGGGCCGTGGCCCTACCGCATCAGCACGGCTGCTGCCAGATGGGGGATGACTACCGTCAGACTCTTCGAACCCTCGTCGGGCTTGCCGCCAATCCGAACGTGGGCGCGGCTATCGTCGTCGGCCTGGGGTGCGAGGGGATCCAGGCAGAGAGCGTGCGCGAGGAGCTTGAAGCCGCCGGCACGCGGGTCGCCGGTCTCGTCATTCAGGAGCACGGCGGAACCCGCCGCACTGTAGCGGAGGGTGTGCGGCTTGCTACGGAGATGGCTGCGGAGCTCGCGCGCACTGATCGCGTCCCCTGCGAGGTCTCCGATATCGTCCTCGGCCTCGAGTGCGG
>JAWLDL010000226.1:0-4506 GCA_041686675.1 Spirochaetia bacterium
ACTCGGCGTAATCTCGGCGGTGCGCCGCGGGACGTTCATCGACTACGTTGGAGTGGTCTACTCGCAGCTGGGCATGGCGATTCCGGGCTTCTGGCTCGGAATCATTCTTCTGCTCGTGTTCTCGGTGAAGCTCGGCTTCATGCCGCTCTTCGGCGCGGACAGCTTCACCCATTTCGTGCTGCCGGCGCTCGCGCTGGGTGTCAGCCGCTCGGCCGTGCTGGTGCGCATCGTGCGCAATTCCGCCATCCAGGAGCTCGACCGCGAATACGTGCTCACCGCCGAGTCGAAGGGGCTCGCCGAGAGCACTATCCACTACCGTCATCTGCTGCGCAACGCCCTGCTGCCGGTCATCACTATTGCCGGCATTCAGCTCGGCTATCTGCTCGGTGGCACCATCATCATCGAGCAGGTGTTCTCGCTGCCGGGGCTCGGGCGGCTCTTCCTCTCCGGGATTTACGACCGGGACTTCCCCGTCATACAGGCCTCGGTTGTCTTCCTTGCCGTTGTGTTCTCGCTCGTCAACTTTGCGGCGGATGTGCTCTACAGCATGGCGAATCCGCGGATCAGGGTAGGCTGAACATGGCCGACGCGGAGACATCGCTGCTGCGCATCGAGAATCTCACCATAAGTTTCGGACATGGGGCCGATCGCCTTCGCGCGGTGCGATCGCTCAACCTCGAGGTGGGGAACCGCGAGATCCATGCCCTCGTCGGTGAGTCCGGCGCGGGAAAGAGCGTCACCGCCCGGGCTATTCCCGGCCTCCTTCCCGAGACCGCCTCGGTTGAGAGCGGCAGCATCCGCTACCGCGATACCGAGCTTACCGCCCTCGACCGCGATAGGCTGCGCTCCATTCGGGGGGCGCGCATCGGCATGGTGTTTCAGGACCCGGGCCGACATCTCAACCCCTCCCTGCGCGTCGGTCGCCAGGTCTCGGAGGCGCTCGAGGAGCATCTCGGCCTTGCGCGGGGAGCAGCCAGGGCGCGGGCGCTGCGGCTTGTGAAGCTCGTGGAGCTTGCCGATGCCCGCCGCGTGCTCAGGAGCTACCCGCATGAGCTCTCAGGTGGCATGAAGCAGCGAGCCCTCATCGCCATGGCCATTTCCTGCGCGCCGGGTCTGCTCATCGCCGACGAGCCCACCACCGCGCTCGATGCCACGGTTCAGGGGCAGATCCTTCGCCTGCTCAAGCGCCTGCGCACCGAGCTCGACATGGGCATCCTGTTCGTCTCCCATGACTTCGGGGTCGTGCAGGCGGTGGCCGATCATGTGTCGGTGATATATGCCGGCGGTATCGTGGAATCAGCCCCGGCAGACCGCCTGTTCAAGCGTCCCCTCCACCCGTATACCGACCTCCTGATAAGCGCCATCCCCGAAGCGGACAAGCGCGGCGGGAGGCTTCGCTCGGTGCCCGGCCGGGCGCCGGACCCCCGCGCCGTTCCCCCCGGCTGCCCCTTCCATCCCCGCTGCCCGCTCGCGCGGGAGGTGTGCCGGCAGGTCCCGCCGCCGCTCGTCGAGCATGCGCCGGGTCACCTCTCGGCCTGTCACTTCGCCGAAGAGCTTCCCGGAGGGCACGATGCCTGACTGCATCAGGGCGACGGATCTGTGGAAGACGCATGTACGCCGCGGCGCGCTCGGGCGTACGCGGGTGACGGCGCTCAAAGGCGTATCGGTGGCCGTCTCCCAGGGGAAGACCCTCGGTATCGTCGGCGAGTCCGGAGCGGGGAAGACCACTCTCGCGCGGGCGCTTCTCTACCTCGACCCGCCGGACGCGGGCACCGTGAGCGTCGGGGACGTGGATCTCGGTCGCATATCCAAGCGCGAGCTCAGGCACATGCGCCCGCGGCTCGGCATCGTCTTTCAGGACCCCAACTCCTCGCTCAACCCGCGCCTCACCGTGGGTGCGAGCATCGAGGAAGCACTGCTGCAGCGCATGCGCGGGCGTGGCGCGCGGCGGGAGCGGGTGGGCGAGCTGCTGACTCAGGTGGGCCTCGCCGCAGGTGATCAGGATCGCCTGCCGCACGAGTTCTCCGGCGGACAGCGCCAGCGCATCGGCATCGCCCGGGCGCTTGCCGCCGGCCCCGAGCTCCTCATCCTCGACGAGCCGGTGTCGAGCCTCGACGTCTCCATCCAGGCCCAAATCCTCAATCTCCTGCTCGATCTCAAGGACGAGCTCGACCTGACTTATCTCTTCATCTCTCACGATCTCAACGTCGTCGCCTTCCTCAGTGACGATATCGCGGTCATGAACGACGGCCGCATCGTCGAACAGGGGCCCACCGAACAGTTGCTGCACGCCCCGTCGGAGCCCTACACGAAACAGCTCTTCGAGGATACGCCGGTTTTCCACGACAGGCGGCTGCGCTACAATGGGGATCGAAGGAGCGAACCATGACAAACCGCACGCATATTCGCGTGATCCGCGGCGCGCTGATCGGCGCGCTCGCATTTCTGGCCGCCGGGATCGCATTTGCCGCCGGCGGTGCCGAGTCCGGGGCCGAAGCACAGGTCGTGGAGGTCGCCATCGCCGGCGAGCCCGACACCCTCGATCCTCACGCCACATCGGGCACCCTGACGTTCCAGGTGCTGAGAAATGTCTACGACACCCTCGTGGTGCCGAACCAGGAGGGCCGAATCGAGGCGGCGCTCGCCACGTCCTGGGAGACGAGCGAGGACGAGCTCGAGTGGACCTTCACCCTCCGGGAGGGAGTCGAGTTTCACGACGGCTCGGAGATGACCTCGGCCGACGTGAAGGCGACCTTCGAGCGTATTCTCGCCGATGACTCGGGCTCCCCCTGGAAACCGGAGTTCTCCTCCATCTCGCGTATCTCGACGCCCGACCGCTACACGGTGGTCTTCGAGCTCGACCGCCCCTATGCGCCGCTTCTTTCCTCTCTCGCATCGGGGTGGGGCGCGATCCTGCCGGCGGAGCTGATCGAAGCCGGCCACGACTTCGGCAACGAGCCGGTCGGGACCGGGCCCTTCCGTATGACAGACTGGATTCGTGACAATCGCATACAGCTCGAGCGCCACGAAGCCTACTGGATGGAGGGCGCGCCGCGGGTCGATCGGGTCGATTTCAACATCGTGACCGAACCCTCGGTGCAGGTGCAGGGCCTCATAAGCGGGGATCTCCACATCATAGACACGGTGCTCCCCGGCGACATCGAGACGATTCGTCAGGCAGCCGGCGCGGAGCTGTACCGCCAGCTCACCGCGATCGTCCTGGTCATGGCGATGAATACCGATCGCGAGCCGCTGGATCAGCCGGCGGTGCGGCAGGCCATCAATCACGCCATCGACAAGCAGGCGGTGCTCGACGTCGCCTACACCGGCGGGGAGGTCGTGGGCACCTTCATGGACTCGCAGAGCCCCTACTACGTCGATTTTACCGACATGTACCCCTACGATCCGGGGAAGGCGCGCGAGCTTCTCGCGGAGGCGGGCGTGGGCGATGAGGTGACCCTCGATCTCGTGGTCCCGCAGAATTACGAGTTCCACGTGCGGGCGGCGGAGATGTACAACGCCATGCTCACCGAGGTCGGACTCGACACCAACATCCGCCTCGTCGACTGGTCGACCTGGATCAGTGACGTCTACCGAAACACCCGCTATGACCTCACCGTCATCGGGCACACCGGCAAACTCGATCCCGACGGCCGCCTCAACGGCGAGTTCGACTACACCAACTGGGAAGATCCGCGGGCGGAGACGCTCATCGAGGAGGCTCGCCGGGAGAGCGATTTCGAAACCCGCCGGCGCCTCTACGGTGAGGTGCTCGAGATCATGGCGCGGGAGGTGCCCTTCGTGTACCTCGGATCACCCTACCTCTACGTGGGCCTGCGGGAGGAAGTCGAGGGCTTCGAGATGGATCCGATCCTCGACACCTACGATTTCCGCCGGCTGACGCTCGAGTAGAGCACGTGCACCGGGCGGCGCCGACTCTCACCACGATTCTGCTCTACGTTTCGATGGGCTTCGTGCTGCTGCTCGTGGTGTCGGCGATTGCGGCGCCGCTCATCGCACCCTTCGACCCGGTTGCCCAGGACCTCGGTGCGCGCTTCGTGGGGCCGGGGGAGGGCGGTCATCCCCTCGGTACCGACGACTTCGGGCGGGACGTCGCGAGCCGGCTCATCTACGGAGCTCGCTCCACGCTCGTGGTGGGCTTCACCTCGGTGGGCATCGCGCTTGCGCTGGGGCTCGTCATCGGTCTTGCATCGGGGCTGTCGGAGGGGCTGCTCGACAGCGCCCTCATGCTGCTCATGGACGCGATTCTCTCGTTTCCCACCGTGCTTCTGGCCATCACGGTGGTCAGCGTGTTCGGGTACGGCATCATGCAGGTGATGATGGCCGTCGGCGTAATCTTTACCCCGGTGTTTGCCCGCCTCGTCCGTGCCGAAACCCTCGCCGTGAAGGCCGAGGAGTACGTCGAGGCCTCCCGGGCGCTCGGCAGCCCCCTGCGGCGGACCATCTCGATGCATATCCTACCCAACGTGCTACCGAAAATCATCG
>JAWLDL010000227.1:0-4495 GCA_041686675.1 Spirochaetia bacterium
CCTCGATTTCCGACGATGTGCCTGCGGTCCTCTACTTCGACAAGGCTCGCCTCCGGCAGATCGTCGTCAATCTGGTGGGTAACGCGATCAAGTTCACCGAGCACGGATCAATAGAGATTGCCCTCGACGGACAAACCACAGAGGAAGGCGGCTTCGACCTCCGGCTCGCCGTCACGGATACGGGCATCGGCATGACCGAGGCAACGCAGGCGCACATGTTCGAGGCGTTTTCACAGGGGCGCGGCGACACCGGCAGGACCTATGGCGGCACCGGACTCGGACTCGCAATCACCAAACGTCTCGTCGAGCGGATGGACGGCACCATCGAAGTGAGCAGCAGTGAGGGGGAAGGAACCCGCTTTGCCGTCCGTCTTCCGAACCTCCCCTATCGCCGCGAAGCGCCCCCGCGTACCGCGCCCGACGCCGCCGTGGTCCACCTCGCCGCCGACCCGGCGGACCCCGCCGACCTCGCCGACGTGGCAGAGAGTGCGCCGGAGGGCGAGCTCTCCCGTCTTTCGGGTGAGGAGAGGGAACGACTCCGCCTCGCGATCAAACGCCGTATACACCCGCAGTGGCGGCGGACCCAGGAGGTGAAGATGCGCGACGACATCGTGGGCTTCGCGGAGCGGATCGAATCCCTCGGGAGCGAGTTCGGTGTTCAGGTTCTCGCCCGAAGCGGGCATGATCTTGCCGACGCCGCGCGGGAGTTCGACATCGACGCGATGGAGCGGGGCCTCGACCGGTTCCGCCACCTCGCGCGCGTCCTCGATGTGGAGCTCGACACCGCTCCGGAGCCCGAACCCGAGGGAGGCAAAAACAGATGAGCCGGCACGATATCCTCATCGTTGACGACAACGCGAGCAACATTCGACTCGTCGCATCGGAGCTCGAAGCAGATGGCTACGGCATCGCCTTTGCCCGCAGCGGTGCTGAGGCACTCGAACAGAGCTCGCACAAGCACTTCGATCTGGTTCTGCTCGACATCATGATGCCGGAGATGGACGGCCTGGAAGTGTGCCGCAGGCTCAAGGAGCGGCCGGAGTACCGGGATACCCCCGTCATCTTTCTGACCGCCAGGGAGGAGAAAGAAACACTGATGGAGGGCTTCGCGGTGGGCGGTGTGGATTACGTCACCAAGCCCTTCTACGGTCCCGAAGTCCGGTCGAGAGTCAAGGCGCAGCTTCGCGCCCTGGAAGCACAGCAACTCCTCGAGGCGGCCGTGGACGACCTCTCGAAGCAATTGCTGATCTCCGTGCAACACGAAAACGAGCTGCAGGCACAGCAGGCCGAGATGGCGCGTTTCAACCGAACGCTGCTCGAGCGGGCAAGCACCGATCAGTTGACCGGCCTGGCCAACCGCTACCACATGATGGCCATTGCCGAATACGAGCGCGAGCGCGCGACACGCGCGGAGTCCTCATACTCGTTCATCATTGGTGACGTTGATCACTTCAAGGAGATAAACGACAGCCACGGCCACGACTGCGGCGACGACATCCTCCGCGAGATCGCTGCACGGATGCAGCAGGCCGTCCGCGGCCAGGACCTGGTTGCTCGATGGGGCGGCGAGGAGTTCCTGGTATTCCTGCCGGACACCTCCTGCGAGGGCGCACGGGTACTGGCCGAGAAACTGCGCGATGCCATCAGAAGCGCACCCTTTCAACACGGAGACCTGGAGCTGAACGTGACGATCACCCTCGGCGTGAGCTCATGCGAAGCGGCGGACATCGAAACGTGCATCGAGCAGGCGGACAGGGCCCTCTATGAGGGCAAGCACCGGGGCCGCAACCGCACCGTAGCCTACGAAGACGGGATGTCTGAAAGCCCATCCGAATAGTATCTTGAAGCCATGATTCTCTATGACCCCGACCCCCGCCCCGCGTTGAGCGCATACGGCATCGCCATCCCGATCGGACCGGACGCGGCCCGGGAGGCCCTCGAGACCCTCCGCCACGAACCACGCGTAGCACCCCTTCTCGAGTCTGCCCTCACGCCGCGCGGCGATACGGAGATCACCCGCGAAGACCTCGAGCGTGTACACAGCGAGGAATACGTCGCGCGGCTCTACTCCGAGGGTGTGGAGCTGGAGATCCAGCGCACCTACGAGCTCATCGATTCGGAGGGCAAGTATCATCGTTACGACCCCGATCGTGCCGAACGCCCCCTGGAGGAGCTCTTCGAGTTTGCCCTCGAGACAGTTAGCGGGAGCTACGAGTGCTGCCGACATGCGATAGAACACTCGAGTTGCTTCTACCTCGGAGGTGGGATGCACCACGGCAAGCGGGAAACCGGAGACGGTTTCTGTCTGATAAACGACGTGGTGCTGGCCGCCCGGAAGATCCAGGCGGACGGCCTCGGGAGGCGTATCTGGATCATCGATCTCGATGTCCATAAAGGCGACGGTACCGCCGAGCTCACCGCCGGTGACGACTCGATACGGACCCTGAGCGTGCACATGGCGCGCGGCTGGCCCCTCGACCGGCGCGAGCGCCTGCCGGACGGCTCACTCCACCCCTCCCACGTGCCGAGCGACATCGACGTTCCCATCGCCGAAGGCGGCGAGGACACCTACGTCCCCTTCCTCGAAGAGGCCCTCGATCAGCTCGATCAGCTCGATAACTTCGAAGCACCCGACCTGGCAATCGTGCTCTACGGCGCCGATCCATACGAGTATGACGAGCTCCCATCCTCCGGCGGCATCAAGCTCACCCTGCCACAGATGGGCGACCGCGACGAGCTCGTCTACCGATTCCTCGCCGATCGAGGCATACCGCGCGCATATCTGAAGTCAGGCGGCTACGGTATCCGGGCGGCGGATCCGCTCACACGGTTCCTGCGCTGGTACCTTCTCGAGGAGGATGGCGGATGAGTACCGGGGGCGCGCCCGCCGGCCGGCGCCCGGCGCGCCCGCCGGCGCCCCGACAGCACGCTTGTACGGCGTCGCCGGCACGGATACAATAACGCCATATCGACCCGCCGGCGCATGCCCACAGGGCGGACGCCGACAGGAGCGTGAGTGCCCACACGAACGGTTGAACAATACGTAAAGACGCTCTACCTGCTCGAACACCTCAAGCCGGGCAACGTGGTTCAGATGAAAACGCTTTCGGAGACGATGGAAGTTACGCCGGGTTCGGCGACCGCGATGGTAAAGCATCTCCACGAGGTGGGCCTGATAACCTACTACCCCAGAAAGGGCGCGGAGCTCAACGAGGCCGGCCGCCGTCTCGCACTTCGCATGATCCGGCGCCACCGCCTGATAGAGACCTTCCTCGAGCGGGTGCTCGGGTATGACTGGAGCGAGGTCCACCTCGAGGCGGAGGAGCTCGAGCACGCAGTGTCTGAGACCTTCATCGAACGCGTCGACGCGCTGCTGGAGTCGCCAAGGGTAGACCCGCATGGCGACCCCATTCCGCGCGCCGACGGCACCGTCGACACTCCTCATTTCCTCCCGTTATCCGAAGTCCCGCACGGTGCCGAGTTCGAAGTCGCCCGGATCGGATCGGACGACGGCGATTTCCTGACCCTGATGAAGGACCGGGGCATCGTGCCCGGCGCCCGCTTCGTGCTCACCGAGAAGAACGAAACCGCCGGCACCATATCCGTCCGGGCAACAGAGACCGACGTCTCGTTCACACTCGGATACGACCTCGGACAGAAGATCCTCGTGCGATAGAGGTGCCACCCGGTGCTGCTCCGCAGGGCTGCTCACTTCATATGTCTCATGATTCTCTTTGCCGGCGCGGCAACGCATGCCGAGGAGGCGGGCCTGACGGACCCGATTGCGGGTTTCAACGGGATGTTTCTCCCGGGCACCTGGGTTCCGGTGCACACCGTCCTGGAGTCGCCCGACACCGCGTTTCGGGGCGATCTCGTCTTCACGGTAACCGAAACAGGTGCAACCCGCTACCGCATCATCCGCCGCATCGAGATGGATTCCGCCGGCAGCCTGCCCATCGAGATCGTGATCCCCACCCCGGCCTCGGAGTTCGAGGTGGACGCCTCGCTGCGACCGGACGACGGGCGGGTGCGAAATGCAACGTGGGCCCTCTCGGCGCCGGCCCGCTCCGGTAGAATCGTTCTCGTCGTCGGGCGCCCGGGGGCTCTCGATCTCCTCGATCGCATCCGTGGCACCATGGCCGACAATGCAAGCGTTATCTACGCGAGCCCGCATGAGCTGCCTGCCGACCCGCTCGGATACGACACGGTCGACACGGTCGTACTCTACGACTCGCGCCTCGCGAGACTCCCCGCCGCGACGGTTGCGGCCCTCGATGTGTGGGTGAGACGGGGAGGCCGCGTGATAACGGTCGGTGGTGCGCATCTCTCGCCGGCGGATGGGAAGGTCATTCGTCCGCTGCTGCCGGGGCGCGTGGGAGATCTCACACAGGGGATGCCGTCCGAGTGGAACGCGCTCTTCCCCCTCGGTATCATCGGGAGGAGCACGAACATTCTCTACTCGCGCTTTCATCCCGATGAGCGTGCGCAAACGGTT
>JAWLDL010000228.1:0-4458 GCA_041686675.1 Spirochaetia bacterium
GAGATATCCGAGCTGTACCGGCGGCTCAAGGTGGCGGTGATGAGGGTGCAGGCACTCACCGGTGGCATCGGAAGCTACATCACCTCTGCAACCTCCGCAATTCGGGACGTTATCGACGAGCTCTACCCCCAGCGCAAGGGACGGATATACTCGCGCGCCGGTCATCATGCGGCCCCGGACGACCGTGCCATGGTGGTGGATCACCACCTCTAAACGGAGGCAAAACACATGCAGTCGACATTCTCCGGCATCGAAATCGGGAAGCGCAGCCTCATCACCCACAACCTCGGTCTCTCCGTGGTCGGGCACAACCTCTCCAACGCCTCCAAGGAGGGGTATAGCTGCCAGCGGATCGAGCTCGAGGCGGCGGAGCCGATCTACCGACCGCAGCTCAACCGTTCGGAAACGGCGGGCCAGATCGGTCAGGGCGTGCAGGCCTCCACGATCGAGCGCATTCGCGACGGGCTTCTCGAGGGCCGGATCATCGGCCAGGCAAACGGCGAGGGGTACTGGCAGGCCCGCGACAAGTACATTCTGATGGCCGAGCAGATCTACAACGAGCCGACCGACTCTTCGGTGCGCACGCTCATGGATCGGTTCTGGGATGGCTGGCAGGAGCTGTCGGTTCATCCCACCGAGATGGCGTCCCGGCAGGCGGTACTCCAGCGCGGTGAGGCGGTCGTCGAGGGAATCCAGTTGAGGTACCAGAACCTCGACCGGATCAGGACGATGATCGACGACGACATTCAGGCCACCACCGACCGGGTAAACAAGCTCATCACCGAGATCGCCGACCTGAACCGCGAGATCACAAAGTCCGAGGGTGCCGGCGACAATCCCAACGACCTCCTCGACCGCCGGGACCTTCTCGTCGAGCGGTTGTCCACGCTCGTGAACGTTACGATCGATGAGCGCGACCCCGACGAGTTCAACATCCACACCTCCGGCTTTCACATCGTGCAGGGCGAAATCGCGCGCCCCTTCGAGAACGTACCCGATCCGCAGAACGAGGGTCTGAGCAACGTGGTATGGCAGCATTCCGGCGAGAACGCGATGTTCCGGGGCGGCCGCCTCGCAGGGCTGCAGGAGCTCCGCGACGTCGACATTCGGGGTGAGATACAGAAGCTCGACAACATGGCGATGAACTTTATCGACCTCGTAAACGAAATCCACGGAGAGGGATACGGGCTCAATAAAGAGACGGGGACCGACTTCTTCGTGAACTATCCGCGCGTGCTGAACGCGCTCGGGAACTATGACTCCAACGGCGACGGCGAGTTCGACGTCAGCTACGTCTTCCGGCTGAGCGGATCGAACGAGCTCAACGCGCAGGAACAGATCGGCATCGGAGGCACCATGACGCTTCCGGGGCCCACGGACGACATCCAGATCGATTATGCGCCCACCGACACGGTTGGCGACGTTATCGAGCGCGTCAACAACTCCGCCGCCGAGGTGGCTGCCCGACTCAACCGAAACAATCAGCTCGAGCTCAAAGCGACGCCGGCCGCAGATCAGGAGAATCCCGACTTCGTTCTCCGTGACATACAGGACTCCGGTCAGTTCCTCGCCGGATATGCAGGCATGCTCGCCGGGCCCGGCGCCGAAAACGGCTACACCTGGCAGCAGCCTGACGCCGTCCAGGAGCTCAGAAGCGACGAGGTGCGCTACGCCGTCGCGCCGTTGCAGCACCCCTCGGGCTGGATACAGGTCAACGAGGAGCTGAAGCAGCAACCGTCGGCTATTGCGGCCTCGTTCGGGGAGGCCGGACAACCCGGGGAGAGTGGTGACGGATCGGCGGCCCTCGAGGTCGCCAAGCTGCGGAACCACGCGGTAAACGTGGGGCAGATATCGACCTTTGACGACTACTTCGCCGACACCGTTGCGGAGATCGGACTCAAAGGCGAGGAGGCCGAGCGGGCTCTCCGGACCCAGGAAGACATCATGAAAGACCTTCGCGATATGCGGGAGTCGATCAGCGGCGTGAACATCGACGAGGAAGTTGCGCAGATGATCAAGTACCAGCACGGGTATCAGTCGGCTGCCCGATTCGTGACGCAGGTGGACCGCATGCTCGACACGATTATCAACCGTATGGGAGTGTAATAGGCGATGTATCGCATCAGCACACATCTGACGAATAACGATATGCAGTTCGCGGCGAGGCGGCGGGAGTTCGACCTGAACCAGCTGCAGAACAAGATGGCCTCTCAGACCCGCATCCAGAATCTGCGCGACGACCCCCTCGCGGCCGCCCACTCGACACGCTACCAGAGCTACCAGACACGCCTCGAGCGGTTCCGGGATAACATCGAGTATGCCCAGGACAACTATCGGATCTCCGAGACCTACATGAAGCAGAGCGTGGACATCATGCAGCGCATCCGCGAGCTCGCTGTCCAGGGCGCGAACGGCACCTATACCACTTCCGACCGGCAGAAGATGGGGACGGAGGTGAACGAGCTTCTCAACGAGCTCGTGCAGCTTGCAAACGGCCGAAACGGCGATGGAAACTCGATGTTCGCCGGCACGAAGACGCATGCAGAGCCCTTCCGGGCGGTGCGCGGCGATGTGCAGGGTGCCAACGGTCAGATCATCACCGACGTGCAATACCTCGGGAACATCGAGCAGAATCGCACCGAGATCGCCGAGGGTTCCTTCATTGAGATGAACTTTCCCGGCAACGAGGTGTTCTGGGCCGAAAACCAGCAGGTGTTCTCCACCACCGACGCCACCGGCTACCAGGTGCAGCAGGACTCCACCATACGCGTCGACGGAGTGGACATTCGGCTCACCCAGGGCGACAATATTCACGCGGTGATCAGTAAGATCAACGACTCCGAGGCGGCCGTGCAGGCCAGGCTGGATCCCGTGCAGAGCTCGCTCGTGCTCGAGACGACCTCTCCTCACCAGATGTGGCTGCAGGACGCGGAGGGAAGCACGGTCCTCCAGGACCTCGGCGTGCTCGCCGACGGTGACAACCCGCCGCCGCAGAACATAGCCGCCTCGGCGGACGCTTTCGGCGGATCAGTTTTCGATATGGTGATCAATCTCCGGGACAGACTCTACGAAGGTGATACAATAGATATCGGGGGCTCGGCCCTCCGGGGGATCGACGACGGGTTGAACAACGTCCTGTCCAACCTGGCGAGCCTGGGTGCGAAGGATACGCGGCTTCAGACCGTGTTCACCAGAACCGAGCGCGAGATTCCCCAGGTCGCCGAGATGAACTCCAAAGAGGTGGATCTCGATATGACCCGCGCGGTCACGGACCTGCGGATGCTCGAGTACACGCACCAGGCGTCTCTGAGCACTGCCGGCAGAATTCTCCAGCGAACACTTCTCGACTTCCTGAGGTAGGTATGATGACCATTGAGACGAAGGCCTACGGCAAAATCCCGATCGACGAGCGCCAGCTCATCGACGTTCCATCAGGGCTCTACGGTTTCGAGTCGCACACGAGGTACGCGCTGCTCGACGCTCATCAGAAGCCCTTCTACTGGCTGCAGAGCCTCGACGACGTGCAGGTCGCCTTCGTCCTGATCAACCCCTACGTGTTCCGCCCGGATTTCGTGCTCGAAATCCCCGACGAGGACTACCAGGAAATCGGGGAGCCCGAGGAGGATGATGTGCTGGTTTTCGCCGTCGTCACCATTCCGACGGATGGGTCCGAAATCACTGCCAATCTGCAGGGCCCCGTGGTGATCAATCGAAGCAGGCGTCTTGGTCGTCAGGCCATCTCACTCGATCCGCGCTGGCAAACGAAGCATGCCATCGTCGAAGAAATGGCGCGGAGAGAGTAATGCTGATTCTCGCGCGACGTACCAACGAGAGTATCGTCATTGGTGACGAGATCGAGGTATCGGTCGTCGATATCAAGGGCGACCAGGTGAAACTCGGCATAAACGCGCCGCGGGCGATAAAGGTCTACCGGCGTGAGGTGTTCGAGGCCATCCAGGAGGAGAACCGGCTGGCCGCGGAAACCGCCACAGGCGAGCTTCCATCTCTCGACGAATACATCAAGAAAGACAAAGAATCCTGAGGCCGTGGCCATGGGCCACCACCGCTGTCGCGGCTCACGCTCCGAGCTCGGCGTCACTCTTTCGTACGTAACTCGGCCCGATATCGGTCGGCGCCGCTCCTTCGGTGCGGTAGCGCGCGCCGGCGATCCGCGCGAGCGCGTGTGAGGGAAGGGTGTCCGACGGCGGCGCGAGGACGACCCGGCCGGGATCCACAGCCGCTGCAAAGCCGGCGGCGTCCGGGCCGGCAATCAGGATGGCCCGGGGGGCGGCGATGTGCGGAGTGGCGGACGAAGGGCGGTCTGCGGCAACCTGCGCGGCGTCCTTCGCAAGCTCGAGTATCGACTCGGGATCTTCATCGAGGTCCGCGGTGAGCTTCTCCGCCCCTCTATAGACGGCAGCGTAGTAGCGGCGTTTTCTCGCATCCAGTACCGGCACC
>JAWLDL010000229.1:0-4444 GCA_041686675.1 Spirochaetia bacterium
CTTCTCTCGAAGAGATCACCGCCTACGACCGGGCCGCAGCCGCGGAGGCGCGGCTGCATGCGCACGCCGCCGAGGTCGGGGACCTGCCACCGGAACGGCCGGCGCCGGCACGGCTGCTGCTGACCTGGTACCTGAGCGGACGCTCTGCGTTCTGCCGCGCGGCGCTCCTTGCCCTGGCCGCTGAGTTCCGGCGCTCGGCCGCGCCCCCGCCCGTCATCGCTCTGACCCCCGAGCCACCGGAGACCGCACGCCGCACGAGCGCCGATCTTGCCCTTCCGTTCCCCGCAGTCCATGACGACGGACGCAACGCGGAGGAGTTCGGGATTCGCTACGCGGCACCGCTCGAGTTCGCAGAGCTTCTCGGGCTGGCGACCGCAGATCCGTCGCCGGGGTCATCCGAGACGCAGCCGCCGGAACCGCGCGGCGTCCTCCTCCCGCTGCCTGCGACCTTCCTCATCGAAGGCGGCCGCATCAGCGGTCGGTTCGTCCATCCCGACTCCCGCTACCGGGCTGAGCCGGCCGAGTTTCTCAGGGCCTGAGCATCGAAGGCGGAGATA
Source organism: Spirochaetia bacterium (assembly GCA_041686675.1). Lineage (GTDB taxonomy): Bacteria > Spirochaetota > Spirochaetia > DSM-27196 > PWMO01 > JAAAOH01. Next base: position 558 of record JAWLDL010000229.1, read on the forward strand.
CGCCCGCGCTGAGCCCGAGCTGGGACTGCGTGGGTTGCACGCGGCGGCACCGGCGGGCACAATGGCATCATGGAGGTCGATCACGGGCTTCTCTCCTACCTCTCCGGATTCCTCACCGAGCGGCGTCTCGCGCGCTTCCATGAGACGCTCGAGTACCGGACGCGTTACATCACCGTGGCTCTCGAGGACATCTACCAGCCGCACAACGCAAGTGCGGTGCTTCGCACCTGCGACGGCTTCGGCGTGCAGGACGTCCACATCATCGAGAATCGCAACACCTACCGGGTCAACCCGGACGTCGCCCTCGGCAGCTCGCAGTGGCTGAGCCTCATCAAGTACAACCGCAGCGAGAACAACACCGCCGAGGCGATTCGCACCCTCCGCACACGGGGCTACCGCGTCGTCGCAACAACACCCCACCGGGACGATATCCGCCTCGAAGACCTCCAGCTCGACGCGGGCCCGGTCGCCTTCCTCCTCGGAAACGAGCTCGACGGCCTCAGCGAGGCGGCCATTGCCGAGGCAGACGTCCACATGCGCATTCCCATCTACGGCTTCGTTGAGAGCTTCAACATCTCGGTAGCGGCCGCAATTATCCTCCATCACACCACGCTCGCCCTTCGCCGCAGCGACCTGCCGTGGCAGCTCACCGAGGAGGAGAAGCAGGCCATACTCCTCGCGTGGATGCGCGGCTCCATTCCGCGACGTGAGGCGCTGGAGCGCGAATACTATCGCGCGGCCGGGGGCGGCGGCATCGACCGTGACGGCAGTCGCGGCGCGGCCGGCGGGGAGGAGAGCCCGGCATGACACTGACGAGCGGATGGGTTCTCGTCATTCTCGGCGTGTTCCTGCTGGCGGGGTATCTCGCCCATGTCACCGCCCCGCGCATTTCGGTACCGCGGGTCACATTGCTTCTCATCATCGGAGCGCTCGCGAGCCCCTCCGCGCTCGACCTCATCCCCGAAGGGGTCTCACAGTGGTTCCCGTTCGTATCCCACATCGCGCTCGCCATGGTCGGATTCCTCCTCGGCGAGCGCTTCGTCGCCTCCGAGATCAGGGCTCGTGGCCGCGAGATCCTCGTGGTATCACTCGGCGAGACGCTGGTGACGGTCGCATTCGTCTTCGCCGGCCTCATGGCGCTCGGCACACCCCCGCCCCTGGCCATCGTCATGGCGGGTATCGCGCCGGCTTCGGCGCCGGCCGCCATTTTCGAAACGGTACGTGAGGGGAACGCCGAGGGTCCCCTTACGAGGTCGCTCCTGGGCGTGGTCGCAATCGACGACGCCTGGGGTGTGATCATCTTCAGCCTTCTGCTCGTTGTCGCCGAGGCCGTCGGTGGAACGGGGGCAGCGTGGACGGACCTCGGCGAGGGGTTGTGGGAGGTCGGCGGCGCCGTCGCGCTGGGAGCGATCATTGCCCTGCCGATGGCCTATGCCACCTCGCGCGTACGTGAAGGACAGCCCACGCTCGTCGAGGCCATGGGCTTCGTGTTTCTCACCGCCGGGATTGCGACCGTTCTCAACGTGTCCTATCTCCTTTCGGCCATGACCCTCGGCGCCGTGGTGGCGAACATCACCCCGAACGTCCGTCGTCCCTTCCGTGCAATAGACGGTGTCAGCGAGCCATTCTTCGCGATCTTCTTTCTCCTTGCCGGGTTCCGGTTGGAGCTGCGGACCCTCATCGGTCTGGGAGTCGTGGGCGTGGTCTACGTGATCGTGCGTGCGCTCGGCCTCATCTCCGGCGGGTACCTCTCGGGCCTCCTTGTCGGTGCACATGAGCAGGTGCGCCGCAGGATCGGGTTCTGCATACTGCCGCAGGCCGGCGTCGCCCTGGGGTTCGCCCTCCTCGTGCAGGAGCGGCTGCCCGAGATCGGCGGATCGGTCCTGAACCTCGTCATCGCCACGACTGTTCTTTTCGAGATCACCGGCCCCGTGATCGCCCGCCGGCAGCTGCGCGCCGCCGGAGAGCTCGACAACCACAACAACCACGACAACGACTCCACTTGACCGGCGGAGTCGGAGGGGCGACCTTTCACGCGGAGGTTAACATGAGCAAAACACACAGCTTTGGTCGCATCGCGGGGATGGTCCTGCTCGTCGCACTCGTTGCAGTACCGGCGTTCGCCCAGGACGATATGATGGCCGCCGCGGAGCGCAATGTGAGTTTCGAGGGCCCCGACGGAACGACCCTGCAGGGGTATCTGGCGACACCCTCGGGCAGCGGCCCATTCCCCGCCGTCATCATGGTCCACGAGTGGTGGGGACTCAACAGGGACATCGCCCGACTCGCCGACGCGCTCGCGCGTGAGGGCTACGTCGTGCTCGCCCCGGACGCCTTCCGCGGCAGTGTCGCGCAGGATGCGCAGGGCGCGATGCAGCAGGTGCGAACGACGTCGCAGGAACAGATAGCCGGCGACATGGATGCCGCCCTCGATTTCCTGCGCTCTCACGAGCTCGTCGATGCCGACCGCGTCGCCTCGATGGGGTTCTGTTTCGGGGGCACCCAGTCAATGTACATGGGCACCCGCAACCCCGAGCTCGCCGCAGTGGTTACCTTCTACGGAAGCGGCCCCATCACCGAAGCCGGTCAGCTCGGTGCCATGGACGAGGCCGGTCCGGTGCTCGGGATCTTCGGCGCCGAAGACGGGAATATTCCGGTCAGTGAAGTACGCGCGTTCGAGCGTGCGATGAACCGCCGGGGCATAGAGAACACCGTGACCGTATATGACGGCGTCGGCCACGCTTTCGTGGGCAGCGAGAATTACGATCAGGGCGGCACCCCCACCGAAGCCTGGAACCAGCTGCTCGGGTTTCTCGAGGAGAACCTCTAAGCCATGCGTCAGATCTGGATCCGGAAGCCCGGCGATGTAGACGTCCTCGACATCGCCGAGGCCCCGGCCCCGGAGCCGGGCCCGAGCGAGGTGCGCATCTCGGTGAAGGCCATCGGCATCAACTTCGCCGACCTCATGGCGCGCATGGGCATGTACGCAGACGCGCCGAAACTTCCGGCGGTGGTAGGCTACGAGGTCGCCGGCGTGGTCGACAGTTGCGGGGCCCAGGTGGAAGGCTGCGTGGAAGGGGAGCGTGTGCTGGCGCTCACGCGATTCGGCGGGTACGCCACACAGGTATGCGTACCCGAGATCCAGGTGTTTCCGCTCCCCTCGACCATGAGCTTTTCGGACGCAGCGGCCATCCCGGTGAACTACTTCACCGCCTACCTCGCAATGTATCACTTCGGGAATCTGCAGGACGGCGAGCGGGTGCTCATCCAGAACGCAGGCGGCGGCGTCGGTCTCGCCGCCGTGCAACTCGCGCGGCTCACCGACACCACCATCATCGGCACGGCCTCAGCAGGCAAGCATGCAACCCTCTCGGAGATGGGGGTGGACCATTGCATCGATTACCGTTCGGTTAACGTCGTGGACGCGGTCTCTCGCGTGACCGACGGCCGCGGAGTTCACCTCATCCTCGATCCCCTCGGCGGGCCGTCGCTGAAAGCGGACTACCACATGCTCGCCCCGCTCGGCCGCATCGTAGCCTACGGCGCCTCAAAGGTGGTCGGCGGGGCCAGGCGAAGATCGATACCGCGTGCCCTCGGCGTGCTGCTTCGCATGCCGCGGTTCTCGCCGCTCGCCCTCATGAACGACAACGCGGGCGTGATGGGCTTGAACCTCGGACACCTGTGGGATGACATCGGGCGCCTGCGAGGGGTCGGTGAGCGCATCCTCGAGCTCGCCGCCGAGGGGCGCGTCACCCCGAAGGCAGGACATAGCTTTCCGTTCGACGAGGTGCGAGAGGCCCACCGCTTCATCCACGATCGGAAGAATACAGGGAAAGTCGTGCTGACGGTGGAGTGACGGGGCGGACGGCCCCGGGCCGGGCCGCGCC
>JAWLDL010000230.1:0-4404 GCA_041686675.1 Spirochaetia bacterium
TTCTTGACAAACGGCCGCAGCCGGAGCACAATGGCAGGTGTTGCATTATACTAACGAAGGTTCAAATGGTGGCACGGAAAGCTACCGCCCCACCGAGACGGTACTGAAGGCGTTTCGGATACTCGAGTTTATCAGCGCCCATCGCTCCGTCAAGCCGGCGGACATCACTCGCTGTCTCGGGCTCTCTCGCACGAACGTCCATCGGCTCCTCGCGACGCTCATGCACATCGGCTACGTCACCCGAGACGCGGAGCGGGGATATCGGCTGAGCTTCAAGGTCTTCAAGCTCGGCAGCCGCGTTCCCCTCAGCCGCGACCTGCGTGAGGTCGCCCGTCCGGTGATGGCGGATCTCATGCACACTGCAAACGAAAACGTCTATCTCACCGTGCCCTACGGCCACATGGTCATTGCGATCGAAGAGGTAAAGAGCGCGAACCCGCTGTCCCTCAACCCTGATGTTACCTACTCCTACCCCATCCACGCCTGCGCCTCGGGGAAGAACTTCCTCTCGGCCATGGATGAGGACACGCGGCGGCGCGTCCTGCGCGAGAGCCCGCGGGAGAAGCTGACCGACAACACGATTACCAGGACAGACGACATGGAGCGGGAGCTCGAGCGGGCTCGCGAGCAGGGCTACGCCACGGAGCTTGCCGAGTTCAGCGACGACCTCAACAGTTACGCCGCCCCGATTTTTGACTATCGCGGAAAGATGGTCGCCAACCTGTCGATCTCCGGGCCGTCGCTTCGCGCAACCAGAGAACGGCTCGACGGGCTCGTCGACGCGCTCCGCGAGGCGGCCGACTCCATATCGCAACAGCTCGGGAAAATGGATGATCACCAATGATCGAACCTCGCACAATCACCTAAAGGGAGGCATCATGCCGGTTTTCGACGTTTCGGAGTACAAAGAACGGATCAGGCGCACCAAGGAATCGATGCAGGAGCGCGGGGTCGACGTCCTCATCGTCAGTCAGCCTGCAAACATGAACTACCTCACCGGCTACGACGGCTGGAGCTTCTACGTGCACCAGGCGGTCGTGGTCGCCCTCGACCAGGATGAGCCCATGTGGCTCGGGCGCGGTATGGACGCAAACGGCGCACGCCTGACGACCTTCCTCTCGGAGGACAACATCCGCGAGTACGCAGACGACTACGTGCAGTCCCTCACCAAGCATCCCATGCATTTTGTAGCCGACGTTCTGAAGGAAAAGGGCTGGGACAGGAAGCGCGTCGGCGTGGAGATGGACCAGTTCTACTTTACCCACCGCAATTACGTGGAGCTCGAGAAGTCGCTACCGAATGCGACCTTCGTCGATGCCAATGCGCTGGTCAACTGGGTTCGCGTGGTGAAGTCAGAGGCGGAGATCACCTTCCTTCAGCGCGCAGGAAAGATTGCAGAGCGCGTGGTGGACACCGCGGTACGGGAGATAAACGTCGGTGTGCGTGAGTGCGACGCCGCAGCCGAAATCGCGAGGGCGCAGTACCGCGGCACCGAGGAGTTTGCGGGAGACTACCCCGCCATCGTGCCACTCATGATGGCCGGCGAGGCTACGAGCACCCCGCACCTCACCTGGACCGAGCGTACGTACGAGGCCGACGAGGCGGTACTCTTAGAGCTCTCCGGTGTATACCGCCATTATCACGCGCCTGTCGCCCGCACCATCTTCCTCGGCTCAGAGCCTCCCAAACTCATGCGAGAAACCGCCGACGTGGTCCTCGAGGGACTGGAAAAAACACTCGAGTTCGTAAAGCCCGGCGTGACCGCGGAGCAGGTGGAAGAGGCCTGGCGCAAGGCCATCGCCCACTCGACCGTCGTCAAGGAATCGCGGCTCGGCTACTCGATCGGCGTCAACTATCCGCCCGACTGGGGCGAGCAGACCATCAGCCTGCGTCCCGGGGACAAGACCGTCATCACGGAGAACATGGTGCTGCATCTCATCCCCGGCATCTGGTACAAGGAAGTGGGCTTCGAGGTCGACGCGACGATCCGCATCACCCCGTCGGGTAACGAATCGCTCTACGAATACCCGATCGAGCTGATAACGAAGTAGCCATGCAGTGGTCGGACCTCTCACTCGCCCATGTCCTCGCCGCGGCAAAGCGCATCGCCCCACTGGCGCGGCGCACCCCGCTCACCGAAACCCTGCCGCTCGCCGCCGAGGCGGGCGCCGCCGGGGTGCACCTCAAGCTCGAGTGCCTGCAGAACACCGGCGCATTCAAGGTGCGCGGCGCCGCGAACCGCATCCTGAGCCTCTCCGAGGAGGAGCGCGCGCGCGGCGTCATCACCTTTTCCACGGGCAACCACGGCAAGGCAGTCTCCTACGTCGCCGGGCGCCTGGGGATTCCGGCGGTGGTCTGCGTGTCGGAGCACGTGCCCCGCTACCGCGTCGACAGGATCCGCGCTCCGGGGGCCGAGGTTGTTGTCAAAGGCGACTCCCAGGACGAGGCCGAGATCGAATACGAGCGCATCAAAAAAGAACGCAACATGATTCCCGTGGTCCCGTTCGACGACCCGTACATGGTCGCCGGACAGGGCACAATCGGCCTCGAGATGATGAGTGAGGAGCCGGCACTCGACACCATTCTCGTGCCGCTCTCCGGCGGCGGTCTCCTCGCGGGAGTCGCACTCGCGGCAAAACTTCTCAAGCCCGAGGTAAGGGTGATCGGCGTCTCCATCTCACAGTCGCCGGCCATGCTTCGCAGCCTCGAGGCGGGGCAGCCCGTGGCGGTCGAGGAGAAAAACACCCTCGCCGACTCCCTCCTCGGCGGCATCGGCGTGGAGAATCGCTACACCCTTCCGCTCATCGACGAGTTCGTCGACGAACATGTCGAGATCGATGAACCGGAGATCGAAGCGGCGATGTATTACGCGTTGTCGGAACACAGCCTCGTGATCGAGGGCGGCGCGGCGGTCGGCATTGCGGCTCTGCAGACAGGCAAAGTGAAGGTTGAAGGAGAGCGCGTGGGCATCGTGGTGAGCGGGTCGAGCGTCGAGCTCTCGCGGTATCTCGCCGTCATGCAGAAATTCGTCTGAAGGAGAGTACAATGGTACGAGTCGTTCCCGAAAAGCAGCTTCTCGAGTACATCAAGCTGGATCTCGACGCCGTCGCGGAAATCGAGAAGGGCTTTGCCGAACTGGACGCGGGCAAGGCCACGGTGCCGCCGATCATGATGATCCCCATCCCTCATCTCGAGGCCGAAGTCGACATCAAAGCGGCATACATCGAGGGGCTGGACAGCCTCGCGGTCAAGGTCGCCTCGGGCTTTTTCATGAACCCGCAGAAGGGGCTCCCGTCTCAGAGCGGACAGATGCTCGTCATAAGCGCGCAGACAGGCTTTCTGCAGGCCGTGCTCCTCGATAACGGATACCTGACCCAGGTACGGACCGGGGCTGCCGGCGCGGTAGCGGCGAAATACCTCGCGCCGAAGTCCGCGGAGAACGTCGGAGTCATCGGCGCCGGAGTTCAGGCCCGCTTTCAGATGCGCGCCCTCGCCCTCGTGCGCGACATCAGGACCATCCGCACCTTCAGCCTCGATGACGACGATGTCCGCGACGCGTACGTTGAGGACATGAAGGAGGAGCTCGGCATCGAGGTGATCAAGGCGCGTTCGGTGGAGGAAGTCGTGAAGGAGAGCAGCGTCGTCGTCACGACCACGCCCTCGCGCAAACCCTTCCTCAAGGCCGAATGGCTTCACCCCGGCCTCCACCTCACGACCATGGGCTCCGATGCCGAGGAAAAGCAGGAAACCGAGGCCGACGTTCCCGCGAGCGTCGACATCCTCGCCTGCGATCTCAAGTCCCAGAGCTTCCGCCTCGGCGAGCTCCGCTCCGCCCTTGCCGCCGGAACGGTGCCCGAGGACGGGAACATCGTGGAAATCGGGAGCTTCTGCCGCGGCGCCCACCCCGGGCGCACCGACGAGAAACAGATCACCATGTGCGATCTCACCGGCGTCGGCGTGCAGGACACTATGATTGCAACGCGCGCGTACGCCATTGCGCAGGAGCGGGACCTAGGCTCACAGGTCGGCTAGGTAGTATCAAGCAGCGTGTTGGCCCGCCTCGGCCAGATCGGCCACCGCGTAGGCCGGCACCCGCACACTCGTCCCCCGCTGCCCGCGCCGCCAGCGAACCGGCGGGGTCGGCAGCTCACACATCCACACCCGCCGCAGCGTCTCAGGCACGACCGGGGCATGCACGGGGCGAATCCGACGACGAAAGAACGGCCCGGTGAGCCGCTTCACCGCCGTGCTGTCCGCCGCCGCCTGGGCAGCGTGCACCCCGCGCTTCGGTTTCCGTACCCGCCACGCCCGCCGGCTGTTGTGATCCCAGGCGAAGCACCACGCGCGGTGCATCTGCATCGAGGCATGGCGCCCGCCCGCGATGGTCTCCCGGGTGTGCTCGCG
>JAWLDL010000231.1:0-4385 GCA_041686675.1 Spirochaetia bacterium
TTTTGCGTGCAGAAGTTCGTCTGCACGACAGGGCCGCTCACATCTCCTTACGCCCGATTCTGTTCTGCTGATTGTACCCACACGCTGCTATATACCTTACGGCTTATGACTGCACGCCTGCTGCGACCATCAATCCGCGCCTCCAGCGGCGCCTCCCGCAGGTCCACGAGTCGCAGAAACTCATCCTCGTATACCGTTGCTCCGGCATCGAGGCTCGAGGTATCGAGAAAGTCGTCGTCACCCCGCGAAATCGTGAGGTAGCCGAGTTTCAGTGCGGTCAGGTTGTGAAAGAAATGGCTTCCCTGGCTGGGGTCGACGTCGAAGCCCTCGAGCTCGAGCTCGCAGATGACCTGCGCCCGGCTGATCTGATTCCAGGCAACCGGAATGCCCAGCCAGGGGTCGCGGGAGCCCAGGCGCCCCGGCGCAACGAGCAGATAGTGCCCGTCGGCGGCGGCGACCTTATCGTTCGCCGATTCTATGCGCATGGCGATGGTCTCGGTCTTCGCCGGGTCGAATGACTCGGGCTTCACGTACACGGCAAAGGACAGGTCGTCATAGACACCGTTTCCGAGGGCCGTGTTCGACCGCGCAATCACGGCCTCTTCGGGGACGGTGTCAACGGCCACGTCCTCAGCCTCGAAGCCCTCCACGATGGGGCGCAGTTGCAGGAAGCTGAAGACAACCGGACTCTCGTCGGCGGGATTCATGTCCACCGCGTACTCTATCTCCACGGGAACTCCCATTTCGCTTTTCGCAAGCTCGAGCAGGTCACGCAGAATCGCAGCGAGTGGAAAGGCACCATGCTTGAGCACACCGGCGAGGGTAACCGTGAGTCGCCCGTTGGCGCTCCAGCCGTCGCGCAGCATGCCGTTTCCATGATCATAGGTCGACACCAGCAGGGCCCGCGATGGGTCCTCTTCGATCTCGGAGATGTCGCAGAGCTCGAGTACCGAGGCCTCGTCCATCGACGGGGAAAATGGCCCGCCGTGCATGTCGAGGGCGTAGAACGCCTTCTGGGTCGTCCGCAGGGCGCCGTCGACATCCGAGAGCTGGAGCGCACGCTTGGGATGGGCAGGACTGAAGCGCAGACAGTTCATGCCTTCCACGACCGTACGTCCGAGGCCGACCGCCGCGTAGGCGACGCCCTCTTCAGGCTTCTCGTGCTCGAAGGCGTAGAAGTTCACCGATCGCGCCACGCCCGATATCGAAGGAAAACACCGGTCTTCATAAACGGTGCCGGTGACCTCCTGAACGATCACCGCCATCCGCTCTTCTGTTACGAGGCTGTTCACCGCGGCCATGTAGTCCCGGGAAGCTGCATAATAGGTGGATGCGTACACGCTCTTTATCGCGCGCAGCAGGTCCGCGAGCCGCGCCTCCACGGTGTCGGCATTGTTCGCAAGGTGGTAGGTCTTGTAGATGCCCGCAAAGGGCTGGTACCCCGAGTCCTCGAGCATGCTCGAGGAACGCACCGCGACGGGGCTTGTCATCACCCGCAGCACGGTCCGCAGGTCCTCAACGATCTCCTCGCTGAAGGATGCCTCCACAAAGCGTTCAAGTATCTCCTGATCCGACGGCTCCCCCATCGTGAGCAGGTCCACAAGGTTGTTGGACTCGACAAAGCGCTGGAAGACGTCGGTCCCGAGCACCACCGTCTGCGGCACCGATATGACAATACCGTCGTAGGCGTCACGCATTCGGTGCTCTTTCAGGCTATGGTCGATGAACGCAAGCCCGCGTCCCTTTCCGCCGAGCGACCCCTCCCCGATCCGGGAGAAGCTCGCGTACTCGTCATATCGCTCCCGCTCGAACCGCGCGATCTTCCCGCGGCTCTCGAAGCGGCGATATGCGCCGAAGAGCTTGTAGACCTCCTCCTTGGACTCCTCCACGAGATCGGGGTCGAGCGTGATGCGCGCGCTGACGTCTGCAAGCGAGAACAACGCCCGCGCGCGCAGCCATCGGGAGATGTCGTTTCGCGCGGCATGGTGCAGGAGGCTGTCGTTGGGGACGGAGGTTATCTTGTTCTGAAGGTCGCGCAGGTCGGAGGCGTGCTCCACCACGGCGCCTGTAGCGGGATCGCGAAACAGGAAATCGCCGAAACCGTACTGCTCGCGGATGTAGCGGCTGAGATTGTAGAGGAGCTTCTTGGAGTTCTTGTAGAGGTATCCGGCGCCACAGGCCGCCGCATCCCGTCGGTGCTTCCGCTCCGAGGACTGCAGCAACACCGGAATGGCTTCGCCGCGTTGGCGAATATGACGGCACAGCTCGAGGCCCGCCTGCGGGTCCTCCTCCCCATCGCGCTCGTAGGAAACGTCGGAGATGATTCCCAGCAGATTGTCGCGATAGCGGTCGCAGAGGCTCACCGCCTCCTCGTAGGTATTTGCCAGCAGGATCTTCGGGCGGCAGCGCATACGCATGGTCTGCTCCCACTCGTTGAGCCCCTCCTCCATGAGGTTGCGCGCCTGCTGAAACAGTACCCGATAGATCACCGGCAGGTAGCTCGAGTAAAAGCGTACCGAGTCTTCAACGAGAACGATGACCTGCACACCCGCCGAGGCAACATCGGCATCGACATTCATCCGGTCCTCGATGAGCTTCACAAGAGCAAGCAGGATGCTGTCGTCACCGAGCCAGGCGAACTGCTGTATGCCCCGGCCCCGTTGGCTCTGGGTGATCTGCAGCGTCGTCCCGCGGGAGGCCGGCGTCAGAAGCACCACCGGCAACTCAGGGTAGCGACTGCATACGTTCTCGGCGAGTTGCACCGCGTCCGGACCACCCATGTTGAGCATGGAAATCACGAGGTCGAAATGCTGGTCCTCGAGCAGCGAGAATGCGTCCGCCTCGGTGTAGACCTGGGTGAATTTCGGGGGATATCGCAGGTTCAGGGAGACGTATTCCTGAAAGATCTGCTCGTCGACCCGTCCGTCCTCTTCGAGCATGAACCGGTCATACTTGCTGCACACGAGCAGCACATCCTCAATGCGCCGCTGCATGAGAAGCTTGACCGGTGTTTCGGCAAAACCGTACTCGCGCTCTTCGCCGGGGAACCCGTGCATCTGCTTATCACGCTCCGGGAATCCGTCGACCGGCGTCCGAGGACGTTCCGGCCGACGATTTCACACCTGCACTCTCACAGACGTCAGACCCCGGGACCCCTCGGCTGCGCGAGCATGTTGTCCGGCAGGAAGGTCGCAATCTCGGGGAATGCGATGATCAGGATCGTCGCTATGATGAGTATAATGATGAACGGCGGCGTTTCCCGAATGACTTCCAGATAGGGCCGCCTGAATATGAGCTGTGCCGTAAATATGTCGCAGCCGAAGGGCGGCGTTGCCGAGCCGATGGCCGCCTGCAGCGTCACCAGCACACCGAGAAACACCGGGTCGATGCCCGTGGCAATCACGTAGGGCGCGAAGATCGGGCTGAAGACGTAGATCGCCACGATCGGATCCACGAACATACAGGCCACGAAGTAGGCGATGACCACCACGATGATGACCTCGAGCCTGGTCGGGTCGACCCCGAGTATCATCGGCATGACTTCCTGCGGGATCTTCATGAAGCTGATGAGCCAGCTGAAGGCCTGCCCGGCCCCCACCAGGACGAAGACCACACCGGTGACGACGCCGGTATCGAGGAGCACCTTCACCAGACTCTTCCAGGTCATCGTCCGGTACACCAGCGTCTCGAGGAACAGCGCGTAGAGCACGGCTGCCGCTGCTGCTTCGGTCGGGCTGAAGATACCGGCATAGATACCGCCCACGATAATGAAGGGGAATCCGAGGACCGGGAAGCCCTCCTTGAAGGCGGTGATCCGCTCCTTCCCTGTGGCTTTCGGGGCGGTGCCGACCTTTTTGATCAGCGAGTACACGAACACGTAGGCGGAGAACATCAGGAAAATCAGGATGCCCGGCAGGATGCCCGCCAGAAAGAGCTTTCCGACCGACGTGTTGGTGACCACCCCGTAGACGATGAATCCGATACTCGGTGGTATCAGAAGCGCAACGTCACTCGAGTTGATGATGAGCGCGAGCGTGAACGGGCTCTTGTAGCCCGCCTCGAGGAGCATGGGGCGCATCGTACCACCGATGGCTGCGACGGTTGCCTGCGTGGAGCCGGAAACCGCGCCGAAGAGCGTACAGCTCGCGTTGGTGGTGATGGGAAGACCCCCGGGGATGTGCCCGACCAGGACACGCACCATGTTGATCAGCCGCCTGGCAGCCTTGCCGGAGGTCAGGATGGCGGCTCCGAGAATGAACATCGGTACTGCCTGCAGGGCCGGCGGCGTCAGTCCGGTCAGCACCTGCTGCACGATGACGTTCATGTTGAACATCGGCATGTTGACTTCGAGCTGAAGCATCAATGAGCCGAGGATGAGCACCATG
>JAWLDL010000232.1:0-4380 GCA_041686675.1 Spirochaetia bacterium
CAGGACCGGTTTCGGCGTGTCGGGGCCGCGGGTCTCGGGGCCGCCGGCGGCCCTGGCCGCGGTCCCACCCCCGGTCCCGATGCCGGCCGCGGCCCCGGGAGGGCCGACGTCGAGTGTCGCGTGAGCAATGCCGGTGTTTCGGGGGTCGGTTGCGCAGTCGATTCCGAGGATGTCGATCATTCCGCGGGGATCATTCCGCCACGAGAGAGAGGCTCAACTTCTGCGTCCACTCCCCGCCGGCTGGCAGATCGAGCTGCCACTGGGGAAACAGACAGGAGCTCTGGTAGCTCGCCGCCTGATCGCCGCTGCCGACGCAGACCGGCGCCACGCTGAGGAAGGCCGGGTCGTCGTACTGCAGCTGCAGCGTCACCGCCCGGGCGAGATCGTAGACCCTGACACGGTCGACGCCGTCGATGGAATCGGCGGCCTCCGCGGAAAGGGTTGCACCTGAGCCGCCTCCCGCGAGAATGTGGGCTGCCTCCCCGCCGTTGGCGCCGAGCGAGAGGTTGATCTCCGAACCGAATCCGGTGCGCAGATGCTCCTCGCCACGATTTCTCACGTGATAGGTGACGTGCAGAGTTGCGCCCTCGAACGCGTACTCCTTGTAGACCTCCACCGGCACACCGGCGTCGCCGGTCTGCACCCGTCCGAGGGCTGCAAAATGGATGCGGTGCCCGTCCTTGCTGAGTTGGCGCACCGCGTAGAGGCGCGTAACGAAATCGCCGAGCTCGCGGTCGTCTACCGCGTTCTCGTCCGCACTCGCATCGCCGGAACCGAGGGAAACGGTACGATCCGGCTCGAAGAAATGATCCACGAAGAGGTTGCGCGTATAGGGCAGGCGGTTCCGGCCCGCCGGCGGCGACGTTCCGATGTCGGCGGAGAGTGAATCACCGTAATTCCAGGGAGACGGCAGATAGTCGAGCTCGAAGACAACGCCACCCTGCTTGTGCACGTAGGCGTTGAGCTCCTGGCCCTGGTAGAGAAACTCCGAGAGACCGTCCATGTCGAAGTCGACGGTGATGATGGAGGGACTGAAGATGCCCTTCTCACGGGTGACCTTCTCGGCCTCGATCAGGGAGGAATAGACATTCTTCCGCAGGTGGTTGGAGTAGATCCCGCCGCCGATTCCGCCGGCCCAGTACGCGGAACTGCACTGCCCCCGCCACAGCTCTTCGCGGGCGAGCTGTTTGCGGTACTTGTCCCCGCGAATCTGGTTCACGAGGATGTGAATATAGTGCATCTTCGCGTACATCAGATTGCTCTCGGCATGACGCGTGAGCAGGCTGCGGAACGACGTGCCGGGCAGGTAGCCGTCGGCATGGGCCTCTACGGAGGCATCGGGTACGGCGGCTCGACCCTGCCCGAACGAGTCGGGGTCGAACGCAGCCTGGGGGAAGTAGCCTCGTACCCGCGGAGCGGCCTTCTTGAGATAGCGGGAGGGGGTTACCGTCATGGCCCAGGAGGATTCCTCCTCGAGCAGGGCGAAGAGGCCGCGGATCAGTGTCTCGTCGAAGCCCTGTTCCTCGTCCGTCTCCGGCTGCAGCAACTCGCCCGGACAGAGCAGGGAGACCACGCGGTCCTCGTCCTCGGTCGCCACATCGCTCAGATACCCGCGAATGCCGTCGACACGGCCCTCGTTGCAGGCTTTTCGCAGCTCGCTCGAAATGGGAAAGACGATGATCATCTTCCCCTCATCCTCGGTAATGCACGGGTTGTGGACGGGATCCGCAGGTATGCCGCCGGCGACGAACTGATAGTCGCTGAGGAACGTATACTCCATTCCGCTCGTCTTCAGCAGCGACGGCAGCATGGGGTCCCAGACCTGCCCGGTGACCCACAAGCCCCGGGGCCGCTTGCCGAAGAGTTTTCGCAGGTAGGTGGTCAGCCGCTCGATCTGCCCGAGGCGATCGGCCCGCGGGATGAGCGGAAAGATCGGCTCGTAGAAACCGCCGCCGAGAAGCTCGACCTGCTTGCGCCCCACGAGCTCGGAGAGCACGTCGATGAACTCCGAATGGTGTCGTTCCAGCCATTGCAGGAGTCGGCCCGAGTAGTGAAGTGTTGCTCGCACGTGTGGCGCATTGTAGAGCGCGCGAATGAATGGCTTGTAGGACTTCTGGTAGACGGCCTCGACTTCCTCATCGAGAGCACCGACAGGCTGACTGTTCGTCGTACCAAAAATCAGCTTAGTTTTTTTCATTCGAATCCCGATCGGGCTGCTCACCGACAGCTACGCCCTGGTCACCGTCGGAAGCATGTTGGGATTCTACGTGGGCTGCTGTGCTTTGTAAAGTTTCGCCGACCTGAATGATGCACTTTGGCGGACATTTCTCCGCCCCCGCGGATCGGTCTCCCGTCCGGCTGTAGTCGATCCTCGAAAGGTTGTCTTCCACCACGTATCCGCCCTCGGGCGATTTCTTCTCGCAGATCCTGCAGGCAATGCAGCCGACCGAGCAGTATTTCCTCACATTCCTGCCCGTGTCGGTATTGTTGCACGCGACGATGTAGTCGGCCGAGTACGGCACCCACCTGATGACTCCGGTCGGGCAGATCTCGATGCACTTCCCGCAGGAGATGCACACGTCCTTATCCACCCAGACCTTGCCTTCCTCGTCATAGTCTATCGCGTCCACGGGGCAGACGCGAATGCAGGACCCGAGGCCCAGGCAGCCTTCCTTGCAGACCTTATCGCCCCCGTAGAGAAGGTGGAGCGCCGTGCAGTCCTCCATCCCCTGGTAGTTGAACTCGTAGCTCGACACGTCCCGTCCGCCGCGACAGTGCACCTGGGCAACCATTTTCTCCGCCGAGAGATCGATCTTCTTCCCCATGGTCTTTGCAATCGCCGCCGCGGCGTCGTTTCCGCCGGGGCCGCAGAGGGTGAGCTCCTCGCCCTGATTCACGATGGCCTCGGCGTAGGCGCTGCAGCCCGCGTATCCGCAGGCACCGCAGTTGAGGCCCGGCAGCGCTTCCTCGACCGCCTCGACGCGCTCGTCCTTCTTCACCGCGAGCGCGTTCGACGCAAAGGCGAGCCCGATTCCGAAGAGGGCGCCGAGAAAACCGACCACCAGAAGCGCGTATAGAATCGTCATAGCCATAAGCTCTCGAGCTCCTTACTCTTTAGCCGATCAGGTTGGTCAGTAGCGCCTTGTCGAATGCCATGAATGCGAGCGCCATCAGCCCACCGGTCACGAAGGCGATGGGCGCGCCGCGGAAGTGCTTCGGCACCCACTCGCTCTCGAGCTTCTCCCGCAGCGTCGACATCAGAAGCAGGGCCAGCATGAAGCCGAGTCCCGCGGAGAAGCCCGCCACGAAGCTCTCCAGCGGACCGTACTCGTTTCGCACGGCGATGAGGGCGATTCCGAGGATTGCACAGTTCGTGGTAATCAGCGGCAGGTAAATCCCGAGAGCCTTGTAGAGCGGCGGGGAGACCTTCTGCACCACCATCTCCACGAGCTGTACGAGGGTCGCAATGACCAGGATGAAGGTGACCGTCTGCAGAAACTGAATGCCCAGGGGCACGAGAAGCAAGCGGTAGATGGCCCAGGTGGTAATGGAGGCCATGGACATGACGAAGGTCACCGCCATTCCCATGCCGACCGCCGACTCGACCTTCTTCGACACACCGATGAAGGGACAGAGGCCGAGAAACTGCGTCAGGATGAAGTTACTGACGAACACGTAGGTTATGATGATGCCGACGTAGCTCATACGGTCCTCCTATGCCGCCTCGGACTCGGACCCGGCGGCGGCCTGACGGCGAGCCTCTCCGGCATCCAGCTTCGCTTTCAGTGCGTTGAATCCGGCCATCAGAAAGCCGATGGCGAGGAGCGCGCCGGCGGGCAGCGCCATGACGCGGGCCGGCGAGTCGACGATCCCCGGGATGCTGATGGTGCCGTTGAATGCGCCGACGGGAAACAGCGTGATGGTGCCGGCCCCGAGCACCTCGCGCACCAGCGCGATGGCCGTGAGGCCGATCGTGAAGCCCACCGCCATACCGAGGGCATCGACCGTCGAGCTCGCCGTAGTGCTCCTGCTCGCGAAGGCCTCGGCACGCCCGAGGATGATACAGTTCACCACGATGAGCTGGACGAACACCCCGAGTGAGGCCGATAGCGCCGGGAGGTAGGCCTGCATCGTCAGATCGACGATCGTCACGAAGCTCGCAATGATGACGATATAGGCAGGGATGCGAACCTTCGGTGGTATGAAGTCCTTCAGAAGCGAAACGAACACGTTCGCGCTGAGGAGCACGAACAGCACCGCAGCCCCCATCCCGAGGGCGTTAACCACCTGCCCGGACACCGCCAGGGCGGGACAGAGCCCGAGGGCCATCACGAATACGGGGTTCTCCCTGAATATGCCTTTGTTGAACTCGTCGAGCAT
>JAWLDL010000233.1:0-4379 GCA_041686675.1 Spirochaetia bacterium
CCTCGAAGGCCGCGAGCGTCAGCTCCGGGTAGTCGGTTGTCGAGCCGCGATGGGCCTGCACGAAAATATGGTCCCTCGGTTCGACAGGCTCCTGTGCCTCTGCCGCCTCGTCGCTATCGTTTGCCCGCGACGAGTCGCCGGAGGGAGAAACGCAGGCGGCGAGCACCATAATCGAGACGATGACGATAACCAGCGTGAGGCGGTATCCGGCTGAACTCAGTTGCATGTCAAGTCTCTCCTCTGCGCGGCCGCCGCGCCGGCTGTCTATGCGGGGCTGAACAGCGACAATTGTCATGATACCGCTGTGGCCCTCCGGCCGATAGGGTCGCGGTGAGTGGTCGATGCTTCGGAGCCGGCGTTCGGCACCAGCTCAAGCATCAGATGGGGCACGTCGGGCCGCAGTCGGTCGAGAATCCCCTGTTTCCTCTTCTGCAGGGCATCGAGAGATACCTGAGAGCTCCCGTCCGCCGGACGACCAGGTCGCATTCATTATACTGGTCCTCATCCTGCAGCTTCCCGAGCGCAAGCTCGATGCTTGATTCGCGGATGATCTCTACGGGTTTGCTGATGAGCATGGCTGCAAGAACCAGGGTGATGATGGAGTCGGCGAGGAAGGGGACGAATCCGGCACTGCCGGAGGGATCGGTATTGCGCAGGAAAAGCACGCCTACCGCGATGCCGAGCGACAGCATGCCGTCGACAAATGAGGCTTTGCTGTCGGTCTTGAGCAGGGGACCCCGCGGGACCACTGTGACCGCGGGAACACGTGCAGTCACTCGGCCTCGAGCTTCTCGGTGTCGGGATCGGTGCAGAATCCGCCGATTGCCGGGTCCCAGCGGAACTTCGACGTTGCGCAGCTCTGGTAGTACTCGATGAAGCCGATGAGCCGCTCGTAGAGGGTCTCCGAGAGGTGGTGCTCGAGATTGCAGGAGTCGGCATCCGCGGTCTCGGGATCAATGCCGAGGACGTTTACGAAGAAGTCGTGGAGCACCGCATAGCGCCGGTGGAGGTCCTCGGCGATCTGCCGGCCGGAATCGGTTACCGTTACCACGTCATAGGGGGCGTAATTGACGTAGCCGCCGGCGGACAGGGTGCGCAGAGCCGAGGTGACCGAGGCCTTCTTCACGTCGAGCGCCCCCGCGATGTCGGTTACACGCGCAGCACCTTTGCGTGATTGGATCTCGTATACCGTCTTGAGGTACATCTGCATTGTTTCGGAGAGCCCGGTCAGTGTGTTTTGCGCTTCCACGATGACTCATGATAGTGGCGGAGCTTCCATCGTGTCAAATGGTTCTGACATGTGCCGCCCACGTTGACAGTGTTGTGAGATCACGATACAGTTAGGCGACGCTAACAAAAACCCGACCAAATCGGCTGCATTTCTCCATTGACGGGACGCGCAAAGTAGGCTACGCTTTTTGAGAAAATCACTTAAAGTCGAAGAATCGCGGAACGGCAGAATACTCATTGCCGGACAGCTGGGATGTTGCGCGTTCCGTCGGCGAACCACGGTGCGGTGTGTCGAGTAAGACCGGGTCGCCCGCCGTGCGGGCTCGCGGAAATTCATCAATACGACGAAAGCAGAGAGTGAGATCATGTCATTACTGACCTTCAAGAAGGGTGTGCACCCGCCTTCGAGCAAAGAAGCTACGGCCGCAAAGCCGATCGAGCGCGCACCGATCCCCGATACGATCCTCGTGCCGCTGTCGCAGCACCTCGGCGCGCCGTCCAAGCCGGTGAAGAGCCGGGGCGATGAGGTGACCGTCGGCGAGCAGCTGTCCGAGGCAGCGAGCAAGATCTCCGCCGGCGTACACTCACCGGTGGCAGGCAAGATCAAGAAACTCGTGGATAAGCCGCTTCCCGGCGGGAAGATGGCTCAGTACGTGGAGATCACCGTCGACCACGAGGCAACCGAGGCGCACGAGTTCGAGCGACAGGACATCGACCTGTCCACCCTCGATCGCAAAACGGTGACCTCGCGGATGCGGGAGGCAGGTATCGTCGGCATGGGTGGAGCGACCTTCCCCACCGACGTCAAGTTCTCCCCGCCGCCGACCGCGACCCTCGACACGCTTATCATAAACGGCGTTGAGTGCGAGCCCTACCTTACCTGCGATCATCGTCTGATGCTCGAGAACACGAGGGAGCTCCTCGAGGGCTGCCGGGCGCTGCATGCGGCCTACAACTTCGAGGCGATCTACATCGGCATCGAGTCCAACAAGCCGGATGCGGTCGAGGCTTTCGAGAAAGAGGCTGCATCCTTTGCGGACCTGCCGCTTCGGGTCGTGCCCCTCGCGGTGAAGTATCCCCAGGGCGCGGAGAAGATGCTCATCAAGGCGCTTACCGGCCGCACCGTCCCGATGGGCGGGCTGCCCCTCGAGGTCGGCGTCATCGTCTCCAACGTGCAGACGATCTTTGCCACCTACGAGGCCTTTTTCTACAACAAGCCGCTTATCGAGCGGGTCGTAACCCTCTCCGGTGCGGGCGTCAACAGCCCCAAGAACGTGCGGGCGGCTGTCGGCACCCCGCTCGAGCACCTCGTGGAGTTCTGCGACGGCATCTCCGAGGACGTGGACAAGGTGGTAGTAGGCGGTCCGATGACAGGCGCGGCATTGCCGACTCTCGATTACTCGGTGGCAAAGGGAACCTCCGGCTTCCTCTTCTTCACCGAGGCCGACTACACGCCGGAAGGGCCCTGCATCCGCTGCGGCAGATGCGTGTCCGCATGCCCGATGAACCTCATGCCGCTGAAACTTGCCGCCTACGCCAAGGCGGAGAAGTTCGAGGATGCGAAAGCCCTCGATGTGAACGCCTGTTTCGAATGCGGCTCCTGCGCGTTCGGCTGCCCGGCGAAGATCGACATCGTGGCATGGATCCGCTACGCGAAAAACTACATTCGCGTGAAGGGCCTCTAAGGAAGGAGCTGTAGAAGATCATGAGTACACGGAGCGAAGGCTTCATAATAACCTCCTCGCCGCACGTATTCGCCTCGACGACGACCCAGCGCATCATGCTCGCGGTTATCGTGACGCTGATTCCCGCGGCGATCATGTCGGTTCTCTACTTCGGGGCCCGGGTGCTGTTGCTCTACGTGGTGTCGATTGCGGCCTCCATGGCCACCGAGGCGGTCGTGAAGATCGCGCGCGGTCGCGACTGGCGAAGCATTACAGACGGCAGTGCCGCATTGACCGGACTGCTTCTCGTGATGGTGCTGCCCCCGACCATATCGCCCGTCCTCGTGGCGCTTGCCTCCGTGGTCGCCATCTTCATCGGGAAGGAAGTATTCGGCGGGCTCGGCGCCAATATCTTTAACCCGGCGCTCGTCGGCCGCGCGTTTCTCTCCGCCTCCTATCCGGTGCAGATCACCAACTACACCGCCCCGCGACCGGTCTTCTCCTTCCTGGGTTCGGGCACCGACGCGGCAACCTCGGCAACCCCGCTCTCTGCGGCGCGATTCGAGGGAGTTCGCGTCGACAACCTCGACCTCTTTTTCGGGCAGATAGGCGGCAGCATCGGGGAAACGAGCACGCTCTTCCTGCTGATCGGGGGGATCGCACTTCTGGCCATGCGCATCATCAACTGGCAGCTGGTCGTCTCCTACCTGGGGACGGTGTTCGCGCTCGGCGGGATCTTCTATCTCATCGACCCGAGCACCTACCCCGACCCGGTGTTCCACCTGCTTTCCGGCGGCCTCGTCATCGCGGCCTTCTACATGGCAACCGACATGGTCACCTCGCCCATCACCAAGGTGGGACAGGCGATCTTCGGCGTGGGCGCGGGCATCATCGTCATCGTCATCAGGCTCTTCGGCGGTTTTCCCGAGGGCGTCATGTACTCGATTCTGCTGATGAACGCGGTGACACCGATCATCAACCGCTACACCAACACAACCACCTTCGGCTCGGTGGAAGCACAGCAAGGAGAGTCGGCATGAAGAAGATGATTCTGGTACTCGGCCTGGCCACGCTGATCTCCGGCGTGGTGCTGGCCGGCATATACACGGGCCTCATCCCGCGGATCGAGGCCAACCAGCAGGCCGCGCTCGAGCGGTCCTTGAGCGCACTCTTCGAGGGTGCGGAGGAACCGCAGTTCGAGTCCCTCGACACCGAGGGGCCGACCATCTACCGCGCGGAGTCTTCCGCCGGTGACCTGCTCGGCTACGCGGTGCGGGTGACCACCACCGGCTACGGCGGGGAGATTCGGATTCTCGTCGGCATCAACCCGGATCTCTCCTCCATTGCCGGCCTCGAGGTCGTGCAGCAGGTGGAGACGCCGGGCCTCGGCGCCCGAATTACCGAGGAAGATTTTCGCGCCGAGTTCGAAGGCCTCGATCCGACAGAGACCGTCTCCTACGTCAAGAACGAGGAGCCGGATCCCGA
>JAWLDL010000234.1:0-4377 GCA_041686675.1 Spirochaetia bacterium
AGTGTCGCCCCGAAGCTGTCCGTCTCGAGCGATGGCGGGCTTCTGCTGTTCGTGAACCAGAATGTCGGCGTCACGCAGAGTATTCTCTACTCCTACTCCCCGGGTGGGCGGCAGTGGACGGAGTTTGATGAGCTCGTCGACGATCCGGATATCGGGTTCAACTTTCTGCCGGATCACGCCACTCTGAACGCCCGCGATTACGTCGTGTTTCAGAGCGTTAACCCGAATCGGGCACCCTCGTATCAGCTGTACATGAAGACCAGCGACGACGGGGGGCGGAGCTGGAGTGATGCGCGCCTCATCTCGGACTTTCCGCCGGAGGATGGGGATGCCTCTTACCTGGATTATGACAATCAGCGGCCCTTTATCGAGCCGGTAAACGGTGAGCTCGGTCTGGTGTGGGAGCGACAGACGGGCGCCCGGGCGCGTCAGATCTACTACGCTGCTGTGAGTGCGGCCGGTGAGATTACCGGCAGACCCGAACCGGTCAGTCAGGGTCTGGACAACAGCAATTACCCCCAGATCGTACGCCACGAGGGTGAGATCTTCACTATGTGGTTCACCAATCCCTCCGGACGGTCGCAGATCCAGATTGCAGCCCGGGTGCGCGGCCTGTGGCGCAGCAGGAATCTCAGCAATGTGGTCGGCGCATCCACCTTCGGCAGTCCGATCGTGCACCGAGACCGCCTGCACGTGTTCTGGCAGAACCGACGGGGGGATGGTGCGCCGTCTCTTGTCTACCTCGAGCCCGACCAGCGTGCGCAGCCGCCCGATCTGCGAGCGGCAAACTACGTCCCGGGCCGGCGTTCCTCAGAGGAACGGGCGGAGTTCACCTGGAGCCCGCCGGACGACCCCTCCGGAATCGCCGGCTACAGCGTGCGATGGTCACAGAGTCCGGATGCCTTCGTTCCGCGACGGGTGGAATACGAGCCAACCACGCAGTCGGCGAGCTTTCTGGCCGAAGAGGACGGGGAGTGGTACCTGAGGATCCGCGCGGTCGATCGCGCCGGAAACTGGTCTGAGCCGACGTCGCTGCGCTTTGTCCGCGATACTACACCGCCCCCGCCGATTACCTTTGAGGAACCGCCCACAGACGATGCGGGATTCCTCACGTCGAACACGTTTACCCTGCGCTGGGAGCCGCCTGAGGCCGATGACGTCGCCGGGTACAGCGTGACGCTGCGCAGGCTCGGGGCCGCCGGTGCGGATGAGCCTGAGCAGCTCAACGTCTCCGCGCAGCTGCCCGAGCGGGTCGTAACCGAGACACCCTCGATTTCGCGGAACAACATCGACAACGGCCTGTGGGCTCTGAGCGTGGCCCCCGTCGACACCGTCGGAAACATCGGTGAGGCCCGAACCCAGTTTCTGCGGCTGAACAAGTACATTCCCGTCACCGAGGTGTACCGGATCGCGAGCAGCCAGGACATGCTCAATCGTTACAATCTCAGCATTGAGGGGCGTGGATTCACGGCCAACCGCATCATTCTCGATGCGGACGGAGAAGAGCCCTACGACCATGTGTTCCGCCGTACCGACGGCGATTTCCGGATCGTGGATAACCGCAACATCGAGGGGCCGCGGATCGATATCATCGACACCGGCAGCTATCGGGTCATCCTGAGTCACACCGGGCGCGGGCTGCACACCGTTGCACGCAGGTTGTCCTTCGATGCGCCCGGGACCGTTACGTTCGGCGATTTTCGGATTGCTACCCCCCCGTCATTTGCCGTCCGGGACGGGGCTGCCTGGCAGTTCGACGGGTGGGAACCACTGATGTGGGTCGCGGCAGCGCTGCTGGGGCTTCTGGCCCTGTTCTCCGGCACGCGACTGGTGGGCATAGTCCGAGAGGGACGGGAGCTGGAACTCGAGGTGAAGGCGCTGATAGAGAGTCAGCCCATGCCGCGGGAGCAGAAACAACGAAGGTTGGAAGCAATGAGTCGTAAACGAACCAGTTTGAGAGTGAAGTTCAGCGTCTTCATCGTGGTACTTATCGTGTCGGTCATCCTGGCGCTGGCCCTCATCCTCGGGAACACGGCACTCGAGCGCCAGGAGCGAACCCTCGCCCGCGGCCTCGAGCAACGGGTGCAGGTGCTCCTCGACAGCGTCACGAATCAGGCCGAAGACCTCCTGACGAGTCCGGCCGATAACCGTGTCGATCTGGCAACGCTTGCCCAGCAGGCCGACGTCATGGCCGAGGGCCTCTACATCACCATCACCGGCCCGGCGCGCGACGGAGCCGGGTTCGATGCGGTATGGGCGACGAGCGATCCCGTGCTGACCTCCGATACCGAGGCGGGCGGCGTGATGCCGAGAAGCCTCGACACCGAGAGCTTTGTTCCCGGTGAGTCTCGATTACAGGATCCGGTGGCCGAGGTCCGCGGTGAGCTCGAGGAGCAGATAAACGAAGAGGCCCGGATGCGGCTCGGCGACATTCCGGCCCAGCTGGCGGAAGTGCGCCGCGAGCTTACGAACCTTCTCCGCCAGGGCGTGGCCCCGGATGACCCGGAGCTGCTCGACCTCGACAATACCCAGCGGCAATTGCAGCAGCGGCAGTCGCAAATCCTGCAGGAGGTGGGAAGCATCTTCCGCAGCGTGCCCTCATTCGAGCCGGAGGAACTCTCCATCGACATCACCGAGTACGTCTTCTATCAGCCGGTGGTGTTTGCGCGAGCTCAGGAGGACTCCGAGACGGCACGCTACTTCCGCGGACTGGTTCGCCTCGGGATTTCCACCGACATCATCCTCGAGGAAATCGACACCGCCCGCAGGCAGCTCATCATCAGTACAGCCATTGTCGCGCTCGGCGCCCTTGCCGGCGGTATCGGCGGGGCGCTGCTCCTCGCGACGATCGTCGTCATACCCATCCGGCGGCTCGTTGAGGGGGTTGCGGTCATCCGCGACACCGAACAGAAGGAGAAGCTCAAGGATCACGTGATAAATGTCCGCACGCGTGATGAGCTCTCCGAGCTTGCCGAGACGGTGAACTCCATGACACAGGGGCTGGTCAGGGCGGCAGAAGCCAACAAGGACCTGACCATCGGTAAGGAAGTGCAGAAGAAGTTCATTCCGCTCCTGGAGGACAGTGAGCGAAAGAAACTTACGATGGCGCGCGAGGATACCCCGCAGGCTGAGTTCGCCGGGTACTACGAGGGCGCGAAAGGCGTCTCGGGTGACTACTTCCGCTACCAGAAGCTCGATGACCAGCACTACGCGGTGATCAAGTGCGATATTTCCGGCAAGGGCGTGCCGGCAGCTCTCATCATGGTGCAGGTTGCCACCCTGTTCACGAACTATTTCCAGGACTGGACGCTCAAGAAGAAGGGGCTCGCGCTCGGCGGCTTTGTTACCCAGGTCAACGACATCATCGCCAGTATCGGATTCGAGGGGCGGTTCGCTGCGTTTACCGCCGGCATACTGAACATCGAGACAGGCTCGGTGCGACTCTGCAACGCGGGCGACACGAAGATTCACCTCTACGATCAGGCTTCGCGGAAGGCCATCGAACGCGATCTCCCGCGAGCCCCCGCTGCCGGCGTATTCTCGAGCGACATGATTCCCACCGGTTTTCCTGAAAACGATCTGGTCCTTCAAAGCGGGGACATCATGCTGTTATTCACCGACGGTATCGAGGAGGCGAAGCGGGGACTGCGGACCGAGAATTACGCGCATATGGTTCTCTCCGATGAGGACATCGAAAAGGATCGCACCCCGGAGTGGCTGGAGCCGCTCCTCGAAGAGAAGTCGGTTACGCGCAAGCAGAGCGGGGAGCTCGAGGAAGAGCTCGGGATCCCGCGCATCCACGAGATCGTGACCGCATTCGAGAACCGTCGCCGGTATCGGCTGGAGAAGGTTGCCGACCCCGATGGGGACGAAGAGCTGCTGTTCGACTTCTCGGACGTCGGCGAGAGCCTCGAGGAGCTCGTGCTCGCACTTGTCTCCGTTGAAAAGATATTCCGAATGTACCGGCCGAATGACGTCGCGCCGGAAGATCGTGTGCAGGTGGATGTTCGCATCGACGACTTCCTCAGGAAGCACTTTCGCCAGTACGACCGCTTCTTCCGCTATCCGTTGGATTCGGACGGCGACTCCCAGTACCGATACTACGGGCGTGTTCGCGAGGAGGAACAATACGACGACCTTACCATCCTTACGATCCGAAAACGTTGAGGCATGTAACAAGGCCCAAGGTTCGCCGCGTCGTGCCGATACTAGCAGCATGAAACGATTCGTCGCCAGTGTGCTCGTATTCGCGCTTGCGCCGCTCCTCTATGCGCAGACAGTGACGGTGGACAACGGTGAGGATGAGCTTCTCGTCTTTGCGGTGGTTTCCGTGACCTCGATGCCGGACCGTGAGGAGGTGCAAGCCGCCGTTGCTGC
>JAWLDL010000235.1:0-4366 GCA_041686675.1 Spirochaetia bacterium
AGGACTACATAAAGTGGTACCTGAGTTTCGTCATGATGCTCGGCAGGCTGGAGGTGTTCACCGTTCTCATCGTGTTCACCCCCTTCTTCTGGCGCAGATGAGCATTGTTGTCGGAGGAGAATAGACCATGGATACACCGCACGCAGGGCCCGCACCGCAGTCCCGGGGCGCAAGGCCCGCACGATCGGCGCCGGTTGTGCTCGTTCTGCTGCTGGCTGTCGCGGCCTCCGCGGCTGCAATCGACGTGACGGACGAGATCGTCGCCCCCGCCCAGAATTACCTCGGAAGCGGGTACTGCTTTGGAAGCGCGAGCCCGAACTGTTTCGACTGCAGCGGCTTCGTCAACTACATCTACCGACCCCACGTTCCCGATCTTCCGCGAAGCTCCCGCGCGATGGCGCGCTTCGGCGAGGCTGTCAGCGTCGAGCAGGTCCGCCCGGGAGACCTTCTGTTCTTTGCCACGGGGCCCGACCCGAGCATCATCTCGCACGTTGCCATCTATATCGGTCAGGACTCCATCATACACGCGATCTCCGACGGACCGGAGCGCGGCGTCACGATGACGCCCCTTTCCGCCGGATACTGGAGCCGGCGCCTTCACAGCGCACGCCGGGTGCTCGCGCTCGCCCCGCCGACACCCGAGGCGCCCGAGCCGGCGGCACCGGAGCCCGCTGCGCCGGAGCGGGCGCAGGAGCCCGCAGAGGCCTCCGACACGATCCGCTTCGCGAAGGGCACCTACAGCGGCGAGCTTCAAGACGGCGAGCCCCACGGGAGCGGCGTACTGCGCATGAACAACGGCGATCGCTACGAGGGTGAGTTCCGCGACGGCGTCTTCCACGGCAACGGAACCTACACCTGGGAAGACGGACGGAGCTACACCGGAGAGTTCATCGAGGGCGCGATCGCCGAGTCGGGCGCACGGGACACCTTCCTCGAAGAGCGCAGCTCCCCATGGAACGACTTCGACGGCGTGGTCCGTGGCGACTTTGCTGCCTGGTGGGAGGACGAGCAGAACGAGTTCGAGCGGTGGAAGCAGGAGCAGCAGAACTACTGAGCGCGGCGTTTCCTTTTCGCCCCCGATGTGGTAGCTTTAAGCCGATGTTTCTCAGACTCGCAGTTCTATTTACCGCCATACCGATCGTCGAGCTCTACATTCTGATCAAGATCGGCCAGCTGATCGGGGCGCTCCCCACAATCGCAATCGTCCTCGTGACCGGTATCGTCGGAGCCGGGCTTGCCCGCCAGCAGGGCGCGCGCGTGTGGTTCGAGATCCAGATGCAGATGCAGCAGGGCGTGTTTCCCGCCGATCGGCTCATTGACGGGCTTCTGCTGGTTGTGGCCGGGGCGGTACTCATCACCCCCGGTGTGCTCACCGATATTCTCGGATTCGCGATCCTCATTCCCCTGAGCCGCGCACCGATCCGCGAGTGGGTGAAGGCACGGCTGTCACGAATGATGGACCGCGGCACCATCCACTACAGCGAGTTCCTGCGCTGAATGACCTGCGGCCGCTGCGCGCCGCGCTCAGACACCCTTGCCGCGCAGCAACTGCTCGTGGTAGCGCGCAAGCCACCGATTGGACCACCCGTGCATCATCGTTCGGCGTACGATCCGTTCCACGTCCTGACGTGACATCTTTGCCTCCGACAGCAGCACGTCCCGGTTATCGCGGCTGAGCGCCAACGTGCGGGCGGCAAAGAGAAGCGGCCACATGGTCGCAAGCCTCACCCGGTGAAGATGCCGCGGGATCTGCAGCACGTATTCGAGACCGTCGCGGAGGTGAGCCTCGGCCTTCTCGATGAGGCGCCGCACGACTTCCATGGACCGCTCCACATACATCGGCGAGAGAAACTGCCGCGGGCTGAGACCGTGTTCGTCGAGGTAGTGTCGCGGGACGAAGAGCCATCCACGCGCGTAGTCCTTCCGCAGCCCGCGAATCACGTTTACCGTCTGCAGGCCCAACCCGTATTCCCGCGCCCGTCCCATCATCGCCGAGCGACGGCGGGCGAGCCGGCGATCGAACTGGGAAAAGATTTCGGTGATGAGATACCCGACGATGCCGGCAACATCGTGCATGTACTGATCGAGGTCAGCCTCGGTCTCCACGACGGGTCCCTGCATCAGGCGACGGGCCATTCCCCGCGTGGTCTCGCATACCCGTCGGCGCACCGCAGTATCCGATGCCTCACCGAGTGTCGCCAGACTCTGCGTCAACTCGGGGAACCGGCGGGCCACCTCTGCCTCCGGATCGTCGTCTTCCAGGTCCTCGAGCTCACGTCTCAGCTGTTCCTCGCCACCGCGGCCACTGAGCACCCCTTCCCAGAGGTTCAGAAGCTCAACCTTGCGGACCGGGCTCATTACGTGGTTGTCCTCGAGGTAATCGGAGACGCGGAACAGCAGGTAGGATACGGTCATCGCGCGGCGCAGGGGCTGCGGCAGAAAGCGGTTCGAAAGCGCGAACGTGCGGCTTACCCGGCCGAGGAGGTCGGTGAGTGTGTCATCGGGAACCTTCGGCACGGGCAGATCGGTGGCGGTTCCGGCGGTGTCGAGAATCGCTGTTCGGTGCTCCACGCGGAATATCTTAGCATAGCGCTCCGTTTTATGCGATGCGGTACGCCCGCCCCTCTCCCGGCTCGAGGCGGCGAATCCTGAACGCCCGGCCGTTCCCGGCTGCGGCGAGCTCGTCCCCGGTCAGCCCCTCCACGGTCGAGAACACCGGTGTAAGAGCTGCGCCGGGCGGCAGGACCGGTCCGGCGGGGACGTTGAAGTTCTCCACCGCCGTGGAGGTATCCGCGTTTCCGACGAAGAGATAGCGCGGGTTCTCCGCCTGCGTCCAGGCAAAGAACGCCTGGGAGGCTGTGGCATCGGGGGGGACGAGCCAGCGACAGGGCGCTGCGCTGATCGTCGGCAGAATGTCCTCGGCAAACAGGCGTATACGCGTGAGGTTGTAAAGGAGGTTCCCGTTCCGCCCGAAACGGTAGGGACCGCTCGTAGCCTTCGGCCCGTCGGTTTCCTGAAACACGTAGAGCTTGGTGTAGTGCTCGTTGGGGGCGGGACTGTTGTGCACATCGCGGCATTCGAACCCGAGGGCCATATAGCTCGGCATGTCGGTGAGGAAGAGCCCCATGAAGAGCCGGAGCTCGTTTCCCGCCAGATAGAACGAGTCGAACCGCGGATCGTCCTTGTCTCCGGTCATGATGGTGAAACTCGGCGCCACGTGCCGCTGCTCGGCGATGTCGCGGTACCAGCGCAACCTCCGGATGAAGTCTTCGCTTCCAACCGGCACCGACTGCAGATCTCCCAGGGTCACTTCCGCATCACAGGCCTCGAGGTGATCGATCTCATCGCCGTAGGCCATGATGCCGCGCGGGGCGATGAAGGTCTCGGCGAAATAGCCGAAGTACGGCGCGTCGTTCTCTTCGCGAATGTAGCCGCGGACAGCCTTGAGAAGGTCGTAGTGGTCGCCGATGTCTTCGGGGACTCCTTCGGGCCGCATCTGGACATGCGACATGTCCCCGCGCATGAAGTCGAAGCCGAAGCTCTGCTGTATCCCCGCGTAGCGACGGCAGACGTAGGACCACACCTCCTCCCGCGGACGGGAGAAATCGATCTGCCAGTCGCGGTTGTCGTCGAGGCGCTCGTAGAGCTTGTAGCGCGCAAGTGGACCGAAGACCCGTGACATGCTCTGCGGCTCGGTAATGCGATAGTCCCGCCAGATATGCCCATCGGCGTCCTCGTAGTGAGTGTCGGGGTCGACTTCGATGCCCCGATAGGGCGGCGCCATCGTCGCCGGCACCGGCTCATAGCCGTGGCGGTAGATGTGACGGGCAAGCTCACCACGCCGACTGTCTCGTGCCTCCTTGTCGGCAACGTCGCCGAAGAGAATGCGGTTTCTGCGTGCCTCGTCGAAGTCCGGCGCGAACAGCTCCTCGCCGCGCGGGACACTCCTCCGACCCACGGCGGACTCCGACCCCGTGGCCGGCCCGTAGAGGTCGAGAAAATCGATAATGCGCTCCTGCACTTCGGTGTGGAGGTCGGCTCGATGGTCGACAATGCGCAGGTCCTCGCGGCGAAGCCATTCGAAGTGCTGCGGATGCGCGAGGACGACCTCGGAGAAGCGATCGGTGTGCGGGATGACGTCCATGCCGACGGCGAAGCCCATCACGTGGAGCAGGTTTACCACCGCCCGCAGCTGTCGCTCAGGGGTGGCAAGGTGGGAGAAAGCTTCAGTGAGCTCGTCGCTCGCAAACTCGCCGTTGATGTTGAAGCTGCTGATACCGTAGAGACTCCCGACCACGCCGGGCTCCCACACGGGCAGCAGATGTATCGAATCCTGGGACGGCGGCAGGGTCATCGCGTACTTCAC
>JAWLDL010000236.1:0-4360 GCA_041686675.1 Spirochaetia bacterium
AGGTCGCCGGCAATGACGCCTTCAATGCCGCGGCGGGCGCCGAAGACTCTGTTGATACGTGGATCGTTGCGGGCCGTCGTGATAATACCGGCGAGCGATGAGTTGATGACCGCGGTCGGCCCGCCTCCGTGCGCGACGAGCAGGTTGCCCGACATCACGTGCCTCCGCTCTTTCCGGCCCCGCCGCGCGCGGCCCCGTTTCCGGCAGCGGCCGTGTACCCATCAATAATCTTCACGAGGTCGGCGGGATCGAAGCCGATGGGATCGGTGAAGCGGGTCAGCGCGACGAGCCCACCGTCTATCCGGGAGACTGCGCCGATCTCCGCCGCGTTGGCCTCCTTGAGGCCGCCACCGTAGACCACGGGGATGTCGACTCCGAAGTGCTTGCGACCCGCACGCTTTATGACATCCGCTGCAAAGCCGATGTACTCGCCGTCAGGTGGCGTCTTCCCGGGCCCGATTGCCCAGATCGGCTCGTAGCCGATTACCACACGCCGATCCATGGAGAGAGAGCCGAGGCCGTCGAGGCCCCGCCGTACCTGGGCCTCGAGGGTGGCTTCGACCTCTGAGGTCTCTTCTTCGGTTTCGCCGACACAGAAGAGGACATCGAGCCCGGCGCCGAGAGCCCTGTGTACCTCCGCGTTGAGGAGGCCGTCGACGGCCGCACGAGCGGCTTCGCGCCGGCGGGAGTCGGAGTTGATGTCCGCATCGTAGGCCGCCATGATACCGGCCTTGTCCTTGCGTTCCTCCGAGTGGCCGACGATGGCCCATTCGGCACCGAGGTTACGCGCGGCCGCCGCGGGGAGATTCGTCGTGAAGGCGCCGAAGTTGCCTCCCGGGGTGATGTCCTCGCGAAACACGCCCTGGCAGCCGATGTGCAGGCCCGTGGTTGTGTCGGCGGGGTGGGCGCGCGCCGCGTTGACCGCCGGCAGCACGAGTGCCTCCGGAAGGAGGTAGAGAACCTCCACGCCCTCCCGGGCGGCCTGCCCCGAGCTCACCGTCTCGTTGATGACCTCCGCCGCCCATGCTCCGGGGTCATCGGAGGGGCAGATGCCGCCGGCCGAGCGCGGTACATCGAATCGTTTCAGGTTGACGAAAATCAGTGTCATGTGGGTTCCTTTCTGTATCGTACCACGATATGATATACCCACGACTTCCCGGGGTCAACCGAGGGGGCGAGTGAGAGTCGAACGAGAGGAGAGGAGCGGACATGCATCAAGACACGCATCAGGAACTGACGGGACGCGTGGCGCTGGTAACCGGCGCAGGTCGTGGGCTCGGATACGCCGCCGCCGATGCGCTGGCGCGGTCGGGTGCGCGGATCGCGGTGGTGGATGTCTCCGCGGAAACCGCGAGTCGGGCGGCCGGGGACTTCGACGCGATCTCTGAGGCCGAAGCCTACACGCTCGATGTTTCAGATGCGGCGGCGGTGTCCTCGACCGTCGGGGCCGTCGCCGAGCGGTTCGGCACGGTGGACATCCTCGTGCACTGCGCAGGGATCTCCCGGGGCAGCACCCAGAAGGACGAGGAGGGGAACTGGCTGCCCATGGAGTCGGTCCCGGAGTCCGACTGGCACCAGGTCATCGAGACCAACCTCAGCGGCACCTTTTTCATGAACCAGGCCGTCGCAAAGCTCATGATTGCGCAGAAGCGCGGGCGTATCGTCAACGTGGCCTCCATGTCGGCCCTCGTTGCCAACAAGGGGCTCGTCGGGCTCGGCCCCTACTCGGCATCCAAGGGCGGCATCGTCTCGCTTTCGACGGTGCTCGCGGTGGAATGGGCGCAGTACAACATAACGGTCAACTGCATCAGCCCCGGCTATATGGCGACGGAGATGGGAAAGCGCTCACAGGTGATGCCGGGGTTCAAGGAGCTGCAGCTCGACAACACGCCCGTGCGACGGCTCGGCGAGCCGCGTGAGTTCGCCCGCGCCGTGCTCTACCTCGTCTCAGACGACGCGGCCTACATGACCGGCCACAACATGGTGCTCGACGGCGGCTATACCGCCTGGTAAGGGGCCGTGCCGGCGGGCCCTTCGGCCCGGCCGCCGCGCGGCCCGGGACCGCCCACCTCAGAGATTCCCCCCGATCAGCGCCGCGCCCAGCCCGATGAGGGCAATGTCGGTGAGAACGCGAAACCGTTCCACGGGTACACGAAATGAGACCGCGACGCCGAGGTGTGTCGCGAGATAGATGACGGGGATAAACGGAAGGCCCCAGGCGAGAGTCCACCAGGTCACGTTCTCCGCGACGGCGTGGATGGCGATGGCCACCACGGTGGTGCTTGCGAAGAAGAGCTGCGTGTTTGCCTTGGCGCGTATTCTGTCGGTGTCACCTGCGTAGAAGTAGGCCACCATCGGCGGGCCGGAGGACGAGAAGGCGCCGAGCAGCAGCCCGGCGAGGGCGGCGAAGGCGGCGCCCACACCGCGAGTCTGCATCACCAGGACAAGCCGCGACTGTGCGAACCACGCAAAGAGGGTCAGCGCGATGATGACCGCGCCGAGGATGATCATCACGAGATCGGCGCTTACGCTCTCGAGAAAGTAGGCGCCGAGGGGTATGAAGGGATAGCTGAGAACGGCGAGCGGCAACACGCGACGGTACTGGCACTGCTTGCGGTGGAGCAGAAAGTTGCTGAGCCCCACGGCGATTCCCACTGACAGGACCATCCCGACCGCGGTCTGCGGCCCGAACATGAGCGCGATGAGCGGCACCGCGATGAGACCCATGCCGAACCCGGTGAGGCCCTGAACGAAGCTCGCCGCCAGGTAGATGGCGGCGAGCAGCAGGATGGTCGTGGTCGTCATAATCGGTGGCCGAAGCGGCCGCCGCCGGGGCGCCGTCGGGGCCGGTGTGGCCCGGCGGGCCCGCGAGCTGGCCGCGGCTGCCGGCCTTACTCGGGGCTGTCCTTGACGCCGCCGATGGACAGGTGCTTGGTCTCGAGGAAGGCCTCCATGCCCTCCATGCCGAGCTCGCGGCCGAGGCCGCTTTCCTTCATGCCGCCGAATGGCGCATTACTCGTCGACGGGACGGCGTCGTTGAGGCCGATGGTGCCGGCCTCGAGCATCTCGCCGATGCGCCAGGTGCGGTTGAGGTCGTTGGTGTAAGCATAGGCGGCGAGACCGTAGCGGGTGTTGTTGGCCTTCTCGATGGCTTCGGCTTCAGTGTCGAAGGCGACCACCGGTGCGACCGGGGCAAAGGTCTCCTCGCGCATACAGGCCGCGTCGTCCGGGACGTCCGCGATGACGGTGGGCTCGAGGTAGAAGCCGTCCTTGCCCTCGACTGCCTTACCGCCGCACATCACGCGGCCGCCGGCCTGCTTCGCGTTCTCGATGTGGGTGAGGGCGTTCTGCAATCCTTCCTCGTTCACCACGGGGCCGATGTCGCTGTCCTCTTCGAGGCCGTACCCGACTTTCAGCTCCTGCGTCCGCGCGACGAACTTCTCGAGGAACTGTTCGTAGACCGAGCGCTCGACGTAGATGCGGTTCGAGGCGATGCAGGACTGCCCGGTGTTGCGGAACTTGGTGATGAGTGCTCCCTCGACGGCGAGGTCGAGGTCGGCGTCTGCGAACACAAGCACCGGCGCGTGACCGCCGAGCTCGAGGGAGAGATTGGTAACCTTCTTTGCCGACTTCTCGATGAGCTGCTTTCCGACCTCCGTTGAGCCGGTGAAGCTGATCTTGCGCACCGCCGGGTTCTCCATGAACTCATCCACGATGGGAGCGCCGGGACCGGTAATCATCTGAAACACGCCCTTCGGGATGCCGGCTTCTTCGAAACACTCGGCGAGCTGCACCGCGCAGAGCGGTGTCTGTCGCGCAGGACGCAGGATCGCCGTGCACCCGGCAGCCAGGGCGGGCGCGGCCTTGCGTACCGAGAGCACGAGCGGGAAGTTCCACGGCGGGATGAGGCCGACCACGCCGATCGGCTGTTTGAGAACGAGGTGGCGCTTGCCGTCCGCCTGGTGAGGTATGATGCGCCCGTAGCCGCGCCGGGCCTCCTCGGCGAACCAGCGCAGATGGTCGATGGCGACCTTTACCTCGCCGCGGCTCTCGCGCAGCGGCTTGCCGTTCTCCTGAGTGACCGTCTTTGCGATCTCCTCGCTGCGTTTCCCCAGACAGTCGGCGACCGCGAGCAGGTAATCTCCGCGCTTCATGCCGGTCGTTCGCCGCCAGGCGGGAAGAGCCCGCTCGGCCGACTCGACAGCCTTTCTGGTGAGCTCGCGTCCGGCCGAGGCAACCTCAGCGAGGGGTTTCTTGGTGCCGGGGTTTACGACCGTGAATGTCTCGCCCGTCTCGACCCACTCTCCGTCTACATAGAGTTTCTTCGTATCCATATCGTGCTTCCTTTATCGTGCGTGCG
>JAWLDL010000237.1:0-4360 GCA_041686675.1 Spirochaetia bacterium
CTTTGCCCCCACGCTGCTCCTCTACTGGCAGGAATACCTCGAGACCCCCTCGGGCAAAGCAGTCCCGACGCAGATCGAGACCGGCACCGCCGCCGGGAACATCGCCGGGAGCCTCGGCCTCATCCTGAGCATCCCCTACATCTACGAGTGGAGTTTGTCCGAAGAGCTCGCCATTCTCGCCGGCGCCTCGCCGTCGGTCGTCGTGCGCCTGCCCGCACAGCCCATCGAGGGCTCCGACGTCGACGGACTCTACGAGTACTTCTTCTCCGAGGCCCGCTTCCTTCAGCCCGAGCTCACGGCGTCGTTTCTGTATCGCTTAAACGAGACCGTTCGCTTCGGCCTGAATCTCAGGGTATTCTTGCCCGTCCATAACCTCTGGACGCAGTACGAGGTCGATTTCTTCGACGAGGCGATGATCCTGCCGAATCTCGAGCTTCGCCTCTCGCCGTAGCGCGGCGCCGCGGACCCGGAGCGCCGCCCAGCTCGCATCCCGCGCGCCGCCCCACACCCCGGCTCACACAAAGTCGTACTGATCCACCCGACGCCGCATCTTCTCGGTGGAGGCGACCACCTGCGCCACGAAGCCGGCCGTTGCCACGTCGAGGACGACACCGAGACTTATGAGGATGGGACCGGCGGGCCAGAGGATCAGGAACACCTCCTCCATGCCGCGGCCGTAGAGATTGGAGAGCATGGCCAGCGCGACGACCGCGGCGGAGCCCGGCACCGCGCCGAGGAGAAAGGAGACGCCGAAGGTGCTCGTCATCACCCACAGCACCTGGGCAAAGGTGATCTCCAGCGCCGTGTAGGAGCGCAATATCACGATGAAGCTCGCCGCCGCCACGAGGGCGCTTCCGGCCTTTCCGAATACCGCTGCGAGCGAGAACACCGCGCTCCCGGCGCGCCGCGGCACACCGAGGCTCTCCTTTCCGACGCGTTCGAGCGTAGGCAGGCTGAAGTACATATCCCCGGAGAACAGGCCCGTGAGAATGGGCGCGATCATTGCGTAGAGCCAGGGCAGCGCGCTGTCCCGGTCAATCAGGAAGTAGATGATGACCGGGTAGACCACGAGCACGATGAACCCGACACTTACCGAGACGGTCAGTATGAGTGAGCCGAATATCTGAAAATCGTTTATCGCGCGGATGTCGAAGATCATCGCTGCCGCCACCGCGATCATACCGATCCCGAGGATCTCCACCACGAATGCACTGAGGCGATAGAAGACGCGGGAGGCGGAGTCGGCAAACTGGCTCACGCCCTGTCCCGCCGACTGGTCATAGTGCAGCGCGAGGCCGATGAAGAGACCGAGTGCGAGGAGGGGCAGCAGGAAGTCGCCGCCCTGGCTGAAGGCGGCAAAGAGATTTCGGGGGAAGATGCGCTCGAGCAGCGTGCCGACCGCGGGGATGTCGGTGACCGGCGCTTCCTGGAAGATGGGAGGGATGCGGCCCGGCGAGACCGCGAGAACCGCGCCGGTGCCGATGAGGATGCTCACCGCCGTCGCGGCGAGGAGCAGACCGATGGTCTTTCCGTAGAGCCGCAGCACGCGGCGCTCTGCCATGAGCTCTGAGGTGCCGATGATCACGCCGAAGAATACCAGCGGGAACAGGAAGTAGCGGGCGATGCTCACGACGTACTCGGCGATGTTTGCAAAGAGGCTGGCCGTATCGCCGCCGCTCTCGGGAAGGTAGCTTCCGAGCAGCACACCGATGATGCTCCCGGCAAGAAGCCGCATCCATATTTTCATGGGCTCGACAATATCCGATCTATTCCCGCGTGGTCAACGTGAGCGCGGCCGCGAGAAGATGCCCCCTCGCGCGGAGAGCCGATTCCACTTCCCCGCGCCCTTGCCCTCGCCGAGGATACCGATGATGTATGCAGCAAACTCCGCGGGCTGGGCCTCGTTCGCTGAGAACCCGCGCAGGGTGATCGGCTCGTTTCGGTAGTAAGTGAAAAGCCCTCCGGCAACGCCCTGAAAACCACCCGCGGTGCAGGCATCGAGTGGCGAGGTCACCTCGCCATCGGGCTGATAGAGCACGAGGCCGACCGAACCGCCGCCGCGCTTCTGGAAGTAGGTGATGAGCTCTCGCAGCATGAACAGCGGCCCTTTCACAGACCCGTCCACCGCCTGCTCGAGGACAGCGGACTGAAGCTCGTGGAGCGGCTCGCGCGCGGCGTCCGGGCTGTGAATCACCAGAGCCTCATCGAAGCCCGATCCCACACCGGCCGCCTGCAGCACCACCGTCCGAGCCGACAGGGGTGATCGGCGACGCCAGCGCACCCATCGCAACTGCCCCTCGTAATCGGTGCGGTCTTCGGCCTGCTCGTCGAGCGTCGCGGTTACTTCATATCCGGCCGCACGTGCTTCGCGCACGAGCTCGTCGATGAGCTTCGAATTCCTGCCGGCGATAAGGAGCCTTTTGCCCATGGGCCGCCATAGTAGCACCGCCCGTGGTGCTGGTCAACGCGGACAAAACCGGGGCCGACAGCGATAAGACACCATCGGCCCCGGCCCGTACTATCCGTCGGCTTTTCGGTCCCGGTTTCTGCAGACTAGTTCTCCTGCAGCTTTCCGAAGTAGGCAGCCTCATAGATATCCGCAAGATCCGCGCAACCGGTATCGCGGGGGTTGGTGAAGGTGCAGGGATCCTCGCATGCGTTCTGAGACATCTCCTGCAGAGCGTCGCGGAAGGCGGCCTCGGTGATGTCCACCTCCCCGTTGTCCGCGAGTGTGGTCGCAATACCGACCTGTGCATTGAGCTCCTGCACCGCGCGGGCGAGATCATCGATACCGAGCGCCGCTTCTATCTCGGCATACTTCGGGGTTGCGTCGCGGTTGTACTCGATCACGTAGGGGAGCAGGATCGCGTTGGCGAGTCCGTGCGTGATATTGAAACGCCCACCGATCTTGTGTGCCATGGAGTGCACGCAGCCGAGGCTGGAGTTGGTAAAGGCCATCCCGGCCAGTGTCGAGGCATTGTGCATGTTCTCCCGCGCCGTCATGTCGCTCCCGTTCTCGTAGGCGGTGCGCAGGTTCTCGAACACCAGCTTGATTGCCTCCAGTGCAAGGGGGTCGGTGTATGAGCTGGCATTTGTCGAGACGAACGCCTCGACCGCGTGCGTGAGGACGTCCATGCCGGTGTTGGCGGTCACCGCCGGCGGCATCGCCGCTGCCACCTCAGGGTCGAGAATGGCCACGTCGGGCGTGATTTCGTAGCTCACGATCGGGTACTTGATGTGCCTCTCGGTGTCGGTGATCACCGAGAACGCGGTGATCTCACTTGCAGTACCGCTGGTAGAGGGAATTGCGACGAATCGCGCTTTGGTGCGGAGCTTGGGGATGCTGTCGACAGGGATTATCTGATCGAAGGTAAGATCGGGGTGCTCGTAGAACGCCCACATGATCTTTGCCGCATCCAGGGCTGACCCCCCGCCAATGGCCACAATGAGGTCCGGCTCGAACGCGCTCATCGCAGCGGCGCCCCGTTTCACCGTCTGCACCGAGGGATTCGGTTCAACGCCCTCCACC
Organism: Spirochaetia bacterium; assembly: GCA_041686675.1. Taxonomy (GTDB): domain Bacteria; phylum Spirochaetota; class Spirochaetia; order DSM-27196; family PWMO01; genus JAAAOH01. Next base: position 3,530 of record JAWLDL010000237.1, read on the forward strand.
ACCTCGACCGCCATGCCGGCGCTCTTGAGGTACTCAGTTGCCCGCTCGAGAAAGCCGAGCCGGCGCATGGAGCGACCGCCTGTTACCAGCATCGCCTTCGTTCCGTCCAGCTTCGACAGGTATTCAAGGGTACCCTGGCCGAACACAATGTCGCGCGGAACGCGAAACCATTTCAGATCCATATGATCCTCCTTGGTGGAATATACGATAACTTCGTATCGATACGAAAATATAGAATAGTAGCGAAAAAAGGTCAAGCGTCGAGCTGACTTTCTTCCCCGGGCCGGAGTGCGCCAGGCACCCCGGCAGATCTCCCGTCCGGCCCGGCGCCCGCTCAGGCCAGCCCGTCGAGAAGCGCCTCCACCTTGTACCCGGAGGCGGCCGCCGCCCGACTCCAGGCGTCGTAGTACTCGTAGAGCTCGAGCACCTGCTGTGGGATTTTGGCGTCGGCCGTGGCGGACTCTTCGAGGACCTCGAGCACCGCCTGGGCGAAGAGCCAGAAGGCGAGGATATCGAAGCGCTCCTTGTTGAACCACACCACGCCCTGGTGACGATTGACCCCGAGGTAGGCCGCGGCATCCACATCGGACATGATGGTCTCCATCACGTTCCGGGCCGTCGGTGCGCCCGCGGCGGACGTCGATCCCGTCGCCGAGGCCGAGCGCGGCGAGGTGTCGCGTGTGTGCCAGTCACCGTGGGCGATGAGCAGCCGCGTGCGCCGCTTCCACTCATCGCGGTATTCGCTCTCCGCCCCACCGAACGGCAGCACCGGCTCGAGCCGGTCGAGCAACATCCACTCGTCGACCGTGGCCGCGAGGCGCTCGCGCGGGG
>JAWLDL010000238.1:0-4340 GCA_041686675.1 Spirochaetia bacterium
CGTAGGCGGTTACCTTGCCATTCTCGTCCACGCGGAGGCTTCGTCTGTCTGAGCGCTCATATACGTATGCCTCACCCGAAACGACGCCCGAACGGGGCGCGCGATGGACGATCCCGGCGACGCGGCCGGTCGGGGTATAGGTGGTTTCGGTTGTCACGCCGTTGGGAAGTACGCGTCGGACTTCGCGCCCCCGCTCGTCGTAGGTGAATGTTGCTGCTCGCCCGCGGTCGTCCTCGAGGGAGATCAGCTGTCCGCGCGCGTCGTAGTCATAGACGTAGGACGGGCCCGCGGGCCGGAGGCGAAGCGCAACCCGATTGCCGGCCTGGTCATACCGGTGCTCGGTCTCGATTCCGGTCGCGGCCGAAGAGGTGCGGATGAGGCGTCCGGCGGCGTCGTAGCGGAAAGCCAACCCCTCGGCGGCATTCACCGCCTCGGTGAGACGGCCGTCGGCATCATAGGCGTAGCGGCTCACCGACCCGTCGTCGTGGCGAACCTCTGTAAGTCTGCCGAGCTCATCGCGGAGGTAGCGCGTGCGTCCGCCGTTGAATCCGGTCCGCTCTGCAAGATTACCGGCGGCGTCGTAGATCATCTCGCGGCGAGCATCCACGCGGTTGATTTCGGCTGAGGGGTTGCCGAGGGCATCGTACTCCCAGCGATGGGCGGCGCCGTCGGGCGCGATCTCCGCCGTCAGATTACCCGCGGGGTCGTACTCGTAGCGGGTCGCCGCTCCGCCGGGGGTCGTACGGGAGACTATTCGCCCGGCGGCATCGCGCTCCACGCCCCAGGTCTCTCCGCGGGGATCAGTGTAGGACTCGAGTCTGCCCGCCGCATCATACCCGAGCTGAGTGAGCGCACCACGCTCGTCGCGAATCGTAGTAAGCCGACCTTCCCCGTCGTATGCTCGCTCCTCCCTCGTGCCGTCCGGATAGTCGACGCCCGTCACCGCACCGCGGGCATCGAGCTCGAAGCGCGTCGTGAAGCCGGCGCGGTCCGTGGCAGCGACGAGCCGCCCGGCGGCGTCATACTCATAGCGCGATGCGTTGCCGCCCGCGTCGGTGCGCTCTGTGAGATTTCCGTCGGAGTCGTAGGATCGCCGTTCCACCGCGCCGAGCGGGTCGGTCAGTGCGACTGCCCTGCCGAACCCGTCATACCCGATGCTCCACTCAGCGCCGGAACGTCTGATGTGGCTCGTCACGCGGCCGGCCGCATCGTAGGTCCACTGCTCGGTCTCGCCACGGGCGTCGGTGCGGGAAACCAGACGCCGCCGTGTGTCGAACTCGAGGACTGTCTCGTGGCCGAGGGCATCGGTGACCGTCACCCGCCGGCCGGCATCGGCGTATCGGAGCTGTCGGCGATAGCCGTCGGGCCCGCGAACCTCGGTCGTCCGTCCGAGCGGGTCATGAGTGAACGACCACCCGAACCCTCGCGCATCGATGATGCTCTCGAGGTTCCCCTCCGCGTCATAGGCGAGGATTCTCTGAGCGCCGGTCGGCCCCTCCTCGCGGATCCGACGACCGGCGGGAGAATAGGCGAGCTCGGTCACCGCGCCCGACGGATCGACTCTTCGCACGAGGTTGCCGGCGGCATCGTAGCTCACCCGCGTGACGCGACCTGTTTCGAGGTGGCGCCTCGACACCGGCCTCCCCCGCCTGTCGTATTCGAAAACAGTCGTGTATTGCGCCGCGTCGGTGCGCTCGAGAAGCCTGCCGTCGGCCCGATAGCGATAACGGGTGGTCGCTCCGAGCGGGTTTTCGAGCTCAACGAGCTTGTGCCGCCGGTCGTACCGGTAGCTCGTGGTGGCACCCCGCGGACCCGTGCGCGCGATCCGGTCCTTGCGCTCGTTGTAGCGGTAGGAGATCCGGTGCTGCTCAAAGTCGTCCGAGGAGACGCGGGCTCGCCGAGCGAGCAGGCCGTCGGGCCTGTATTCATAGAGCGTTTCAGTGCCGGTCTCGTCAACGTGTCGAATGAGCCTGCCGAGCACATCGTGCTCGAAGCGCTCGATTGCACCGTCGGGGTGACGAATGCGGGAGAGAGAACCGTATCGATCATAGGAGAAGCGCGTAGTGACACCGCTCCGGTCGGTGAGCGTGCGCACGCGCCCGGCGGCGTCACGAGTCAGTCGTCGGCTGAGGCCGTCAGGATAGCGCACAGCAATGATGTTTCCCGACTCATCACGTTCCCGCACGGTCGTGTAGCCCCGGGCGTCGGTGTGCGAGATCACGCCGCCGAACTCGCCGTAGCGCCACTCACGGCGGTGCCCCTCGGGGTCAACCTCGGCGGTGCGGTTCCCTGCCTCATCGTACTCATATTCATGGGCGAAGCCCCGCTCATCAATGAGCCGAAGCAGGTTGCCGGCCTCATCAAGCACCCGCTGCACACTCGTACCATCACCGTAGCGTTCGCCTACCACACTCTCGCGCTCGTCGAACTCGAACCGCGTGGTGACACCCGAGGGGTTCTCGTACTCGGTATATCCCGACTGCGGAGCATAGCGGAAGTGCTCGGCGTTTCCTTCCTCATCAACTGTCGAGACCACTCGCCATCGCCCGGCGAGGACGCGATATTCGTAGCGCCGTGCGCTCCCGTCGGGTTTGCCGATTTCGACGAGTCTGTTTCCCGCATAGGCATAGTCGATTTCATCACCGACCGCATCGGTGACGCCGACAAGCCGACCGATGTCGTCGTAGCGGTAGCGGATCTCATTGCCGGCAGGATCCACGAGCTCGGTGATCCGCCCCTTCTCGCGTCGCACCTCGATCCTCCGACCCGCATCATCGACCACTGCGGATACCCTCATCGCGGCGTCATATTCGAGCTCCACCGCGTTCCCGTTTCGGTCCACCAGCCGCTGGAGGAGTCCGTAGCCCGAGTAGTAGAAGCGCAACCCGTCGGCCCGGCGCCTGAGGTACCCGCCGTCGGAGGTGAGCCACAGACGGTCGCCACCGGCTGCGGGGCCTGCGGCGGGATCAACGGCCACCGCCGGCACTGCGGCCACCGGGTCGCCGGCGGGCCCCGGGTCATCGGCGGCCTGCGCGTCGCCGGCCGCGACCTCGGACACCCGATAGACCTGCGGCGCACCGCGCTCATCTATCACGGTGAGCATACCAGCCCCCGTTCGTTCGAGGTAGGCCGGGTCAGCGGAGAGGAGCGCGTGGCGGTTCGCCTCCCGGGCACGACGCGACGACTGCGCTCTCGCTCTGATCCGAGCGCGCACTTCGGCGATGTCGGACTCGAGCTCGAGGAGCCGGCTGTGAAGCCGCCGCGCCTCGCGAAACGCGGCTAGGCGGTCATTAGCCCGAGAGAGCCGTAGCTCGACGTCGGAGAGCAGGGCCTGCACGTCGGTGCTGAGTTGGCGGTACGCCTCGGGCGCGCGCCAGTCGCTGTGCGAAGCGTCGAGGAAGTCGGCGGCGGAGAGTGTCGCTCTCGCAGCGTCCCGCGTCGCGCCAACCTCATCGCTCAGTACCGACCACTCTGACCGCGCACCCGAGAGGTCTGCCTCCAGCCCCGCCGGCTCGGTGACCGCGGCCTCGCCGAAGGCGCGCGCGAGCGCATCCGTGGTCGTGGAAAGCTCCGCGGCTACCACTGAAAGCGCGGCGTCGGCCTCGGCGGCGGCTTCCTCCGCGCCGGGTGTGACACCGCGGATGATGCGTGAATCATACGGCCAGGTCCACAGGCCGAAGCTTCCCGTCGGCCAGGCGCCGCTTCTGTAGCGTCTGCGCGCGGCAACTTCGATGCCGCCGTGGCGGAAGGAGACATCGGTCTCGCTCGTGATAAAGGTTCCGGTGGCGACCGCGACCGGATCGCCGGCGGTCATCGACGTCGAAACCCGGGCACGCTCAACGGCCGTCTCCCGAGCCTCGCCGGCGGCGCGGGCGTTCCGGGCGGTTGCCTCCTCGAGCCGGGTCAGCCGGGACACGACGCGCTCCTCGGCAACCTGCAGGCGGTCGACCGCCACGTCGGCTTCGGCCGGAGCAGGCGGTGCGGCCGTGGCAGCAAGCGCTTCGAAGCGAACGCGTGTAGCCGCGTAGCTCCCGCGGGCGTCGGTATAGCGATTCGCGAGCTGGATCAGCTGGTAGGCGGAGGGAACGTCCGGTGCGGAGCTCGACCCGCCGCCGGAGCCGCCGGAGCCGCCCCCACCTGAGCCACCGCCGGAGTCGTCGTCGTCGGAGTCACTGTCGTCGGCATCTCCGTCGCCATCGTAGGTCTCGGGACCACCTGCCTTATAGTACGAGCCGTCGAGGTGGTCGGAGTCGTCGTCGTCCGATCCTTCACCGTTTCCGAAGTGCGCGATCGCCGGGGCGAGAGCGCCGAACAGAAACACTATGACGACCAGCGGTCCG